>NZ_DASXVH010000023.1:0-38523 GCF_036504375.1 Novimethylophilus sp. | reverse complement strand
CATGGAGCCTGGTGTTTCTCGGCAACAGGGTGGACAAGCAGACCGGCACCAAGACCTTCGCCAACTTCGACCGCGAATACTGGCTGGATGCACGCTATCTGGAAGGCGGCCGGCCGACGGTGGTCAAGCCGGATCCGACCTGGCTGCGCATCTGGAAGGCAAAGAAGCTAGAGATCGCATTGTTTGTGCTGCTGCTCGGCGCGACCGCCACGGTTTATGCGCTGCGCGACAAGCTGGTACGCCGCGCCACCCGCAAGGACACGCGCTGGGTGGACGTTCCAAAATACGCGATATGGGCGAGCAGCGTGGGCTTTGTGGGCTTTTACGGATTGGCCCAGCCAAGCATCACCCATGTGCTCACCTGGCTGCATTCGCTGGTCTACCAGTGGAAATGGGAGCTCTTTCTCTCCGACCCGCTGATTTTCATCTTCTGGTGGTTCATCATCATCATGGTGTTCATCTGGGGGCGCGGGCTGTTTTGCGGCTGGCTATGCCCTTACGGCGCGTTGAGCGAGCTGGCCTACAAGGTAGGCGGTGCGCTCGGACTAAAGCGTTTCCAGTTCCACTTGCCGCTACCCCTGCACAACAAACTCAAGTGGATGAAATACGGCGTTTTTGCACTTCTGGTTGGCGTTTCGTTTTACTCAATCGGTTCCGCGGAAAAGATGGCCGAAGTGGAACCCTTCAAATCGACTTTCCTAGTAGGCGGGGTGTGGCACCGTTCCTGGCCGTTCGTGCTGTACTGGGTAGCCCTGTTTGGTCTGGCGCTCTTTGTAGAGCGGCCTTTTTGCAAGTATCTGTGCCCGCTGGGCGCGGGGCTTGCCATTCCCACCACCTTCCGCCGCATCGGCCTGAAACGGAAGGCCGAATGCGTCACCTGCCACGCCTGCCAAAAGGGCTGCGGATCGCTCGCCATCGACGACCAGGGCAGGATCGACCAGCGGGAATGCCTGCTGTGCCTCGAGTGCCAGATTCTGTATTACGATGACCATAGCTGCCCACCGCTCTCCAAGGAACGCAGGACCCGGACCAAGGCAGGCCTGCCGCTGACGCCGATTTCCCCGCAGGGCTATTTTATCCCGGTGGCGAGCATAGGCCGTGTTCAAAAAAGCGCGCCGAAGAGTTAATCTGCCACGATGAAACGCTTGTTAGCCGGCCTGTGCTGTACGCTGCTGCTCTGCGTCGGCAGTGCCCGTGCCAAGGAGTTGACCGTCCACGCGGGCGAATCCATTGCCGCCGCGGCCCAGCGCGCGGCCAGCGGCGATACCATCGTGGTCGAGCGCGGCCATTATCCGGTGCACCTGGTGATCGTCAAACCGCTCACGCTCAAGGGGCTGAACCGGCCGACGCTGGATGGCGAGCACAGCGGCGACGTAATCCGCGTCCAATCGCCCGACGTCACCATCGAAGGCTTCATCATTCGTAACAGCGGAGCCGATCTCACCGCCCAGAACGCCGGCATCTATCTCGAACCCGGCAGCGACCGCGCCGTCATTCGGGATAATGTCGTCAATTACACGCTGTTCGGCCTGTGGATCGAAAAGGTCAAGGACGTGCAAGTGATAGCCAACAACATCACCGGCATGCGCGACCTGGCCTCGGCCCAGCGCGGCAACGGCATCCAGCTCTACAACAGCCGCGATGCGCAGATCATAGGCAACCACATCAGTTTCACCCGCGACGGCATTTATGTGGATGTCTCCGATCACGCGCTGTTTCGCGGCAACCGTCTGCACCACTTGCGCTATGGCACGCATTACATGAATTCCAACAACAATGTCTGGGAAAATAACGAGAGCTATCTCAACCGCGGAGGGCTGGCGCTGATGGAAGTGCGCAACCAGATCGTCCGCAACAACCGCGCCTGGGGCAACTCCGACCATGGCATCATGCTGCGCACGATCCAGGATTCGGTGATCGAGAACAATATCGTCGCCGGCAATGGCCGCGGTTTTTTTATTTATGACGCGGAATACAATGTGTTGCGCGGCAATCTGGTTATCGGCAATCGCACCGGCATCCATCTATGGGCCGGCTCGATTCATAACGAGGTCGAAGGCAACGATCTCATCGACAATCGTGCGCAAATCAAGTACGTTGCGTCCAGGGACGAGTACTGGGGCGGAAAGCAAGGCAACTACTGGAGCAATTACGTAGGCTGGGACCGCAACGGCGACGGCATCGGCGATGTGCCCTACGAGGCCAACGACCTGGTCGATCGCCTTACCTGGAAATACCCAGCGGCCAAGCTGCTGCTGAATAGCCCGGCGGTGCAGACGCTGCGGCTGGTCGCGCGGCAATTTCCGCTGTTGCGCGCCACCAGCGTGGTGGACCTTCATCCGCGCATGTTGCCGTTCAATAAACACTGGAGCGACTGGCTTGAAAAACAACGTCATTGAGCTCAGAAATGTCTTTAAGTATTACGGCGAAGTGCTTGCCGTAGATGGAATATCGCTTACCGTGCATCGAGGTGAAACCCTGGGCCTGATCGGGCATAACGGCGCCGGTAAAAGCACGCTGTTCAAGATGATGCTGGGACTAATCCCGGCTTCTGCCGGAGAAATCCGGATCAACGGTACGCCGGTGCGCGGAGCCGCGTTCCGCGAGCTGCGCCGCACGATAGGCTACCTGCCGGAAAACGTGGTGTTCTACGACAACCTGACCGGTCTGGAAACGCTGCAGTTTTTCGCTTCGCTCAAGGGCTGCGCCCATGAAAGCTGCCTGCCGCTGCTGGAAAAGGTGGGCCTCGCGCGCGCCGCCAACCGGCGCGTGGACGGTTATTCCAAGGGTATGCGCCAGCGTCTCGGCTTCGCCCAGGCGCTGCTGGGCAAGCCGCGCCTCCTGTTTCTGGACGAGCCCACCACCGGGCTCGACCCAGAGGGTATCCGCGAGTTTTACCAGGTGCTGCAGGAACTCAACGCGCAAGGCCTGACGGTGGTGATCACCTCTCACATCCTGTCCGAGATCCAGGAACGCGTGCAGCGCCTGGCGGTGTTGAAGTCCGGAAAACTGCATGCCCTGGGTACGGTGCAGGAGTTGCGTGAAGAAGTCGATCTGCCGCTCACGATCCGGCTGCGTACCGTAGCGTCCGCAATGGTGGAACATGCCTTGCAAGGCATTGCCGTCGAAGCGCTGGTCGTAGAGGGTCCCAATGTCACGATCAGCTGTCGGCGTCCGGTGAAAATGGCCCTTTTGCGCCGGCTGGCGACACTGGGCGATAGCGTCGAGGATATCGTGGTGAAGGAGCCTTCGCTGGAAGACGTGTTTCTGGGGTATGCAGCATGATAGAACTCGCGCAGATCAGGGTTGTCGCCGCCAAGGAATTCCGCGACCGTATTCGCAACCGCTGGGTGATCGCGGTATCGGTCATATTTACGCTGTTCGCACTCGCCATCGCTTATTTCGGCGCCGCGCAGCAAGGCGAAGTCGGCTTCCGCAGCATCGAAGTCACTATCGCCAGCCTGGTCAGCCTGGTGATTTACCTGATCCCCCTGATCGCGCTGATCCTGGGCTACGATGCCATCGTCGGCGAGCGCGAGCGCGGCTCGCTGGACCTGCTGCTGTCAATGCCGATCACGCGCCTGGAGTTGCTGCTGGGCAAGTTCAGCGGACTGTCCGCGGCGCTAGCCTGCGCCACGCTGGCGGGGTTCGGGCTGGCGGGGTTGCTGCTGGCCGGCCGGATTGATAGCGGCGCGCTTTATCATTATCTCGGCTTCATGCTCAGCGCGATCCTGCTCGGCATGGTATTCCTCAGCCTGGCGGTGATGGTGTCGGTGATGGCCAAGGACCGCGCCCGCGCCAGCGGCGCCGCCATCGCCGTGTGGTTTCTGTTCGTGCTGGTGTACGACCTGGGCCTGCTGGGCGCGCTGGTGCTGTCCGGCGGCGGGTTCGGCGAAGATCTGTTCCCATTGCTGTTGTTGCTCAACCCGGCGGACATTTTCCGTATCCTCAATATTTTCAGCATGGAAGACCTCAAGGTGTTTTACGGCCTCGCCACCGTCTTCCCGGCCAGCCTGTCCAATCCCTGGCTGCTGGGGTCCATGATGGTCGCCTGGATCGTCATGCCGTTGACCGTAGCTTTATGGAGATTCAAATGATTCAGCCTGCATTTGTCCGTTATACCCTGCTGCTGGCTCTTGCCTTCACGTTGGCCGCCTGCAACAGGCAGCCCGCATCCGTCGCACCCCAGGAGATCAAGGCCGGTACCGCCTGCTCGATGGACGGCATGGTGTTGGCGGATTTCCCGGGTCCCAAGGGCCAGATCCAGTATGCCGACGGCGCGCCGGATTTCTTTTGCGACACTTTCGAGCTGTTTTCGATCTATCTGCAGCCGGAACAGAAGCGGCGCATCACCGCGATATTCACCCAGGACATGGGCAAGACCGACTGGGAAAAGCCGCAGGGCCACTGGATAGACGCAAAAACGGCGTTTTATGTGCTGGGCAGCAAGAAAACCGGCTCGATGGGGCCGACGCTGGCGTCTTTCGCGCTGCAAGGCGACGCCGAAGCCTTCGCCAAAAACAATGGCGGCAGGGTGCTGCGCTTCGATCAGGTCACGCTGGACATGGTGAGCCTGAGCGGCGGCGTGGTGCACGATGAGACCATGTAAGGACATCCCATCCCGATGAATATTATTCAAGTCTGGCGTACCTTCAGTGCTGCGCCGCACCGCATGTTCTTCTTCTGCGGCGTGATGCAGGCATTGCTGATCATCCTGTGGTGGCTGGCCGATCTGGCCGGGCGTTTCGGCGGCTTCTACCAGCCCTTCCAGTGGAGCGTCGTACCGCCGGACGCCCATGCTTTTCTGATGGTTTATGGCTTCTTTCCGCTGTTCATTTTCGGCTTCCTGATGACCACCTACCCGCGCTGGATGAACGGTGAGGAAGTCGAGCGCGACTTTTACGTGCCGGCGGCGCTGCTGCTGGCTTCGGGCATTCTGATATTTTATATCGCGTTAATATGGTTTAAATCCTTGCTGATATTGTCAGCGCTGTTGTTTCTCACAGGCTGGGGCGTTGCGCTCGCCGCCTTGCTCGGCGTTTACCTGCGCGCGCAGCACCCCGACAAGCGCCACGCCCATATCACCAGCACGGTGCTGACCGTAGGCTGGCTGCTGGCCGCCGGCTGGTTTATCGGCGAAATGCATGATGTTTCATTTCTCGTCGCCCTGGCTAAAAGCGGCGGCATCTGGGTGTTCCTGTTACCGGTATTTTTTGCCGTCAGCCATCGCATGATCCCGTTTTTCTCCGCCAATGTGATTCCGGATTACCGCATCGTCAGGCCGATGTGGCCGCTGGCGCTGGTGCCGTCGGGAGCCCTGCTACACTGTATTCTGGAACTATCGGGATTGAGCGCCTGGCTGTGGCTGGTCGATCTGCCGATGGCCGCAGTCGCACTCTACCTTACTTTAGCCTGGCGGTTCAGGGATAGCCTGGGCACGCCATTGCTGGCGATGCTGCATGTCGGCTTCGCCTGGCTGGGCGTGGCGCTGTTGCTTAGTGGCGGCCAAAGTCTCGCGCTGCTGGCCGGGCACAGCATCCTGGGCAAGGCGCCGTTGCATGCGCTGACAATGGGATATTTCGCCTCCATGGCGCTGGGGATGATCACCCGCGTCACGCTTGGACATTCCGGCCGCACGCTGGCTGCCGACCGCCTGACCTGGGCACTCTTCCTGGTTTTCCAGGCCGTGATCGCGGTGCGCATCGTCGCCGACCTGCCGGGCATGGGCTTTGTGGCACGCGGATATTTATACATTGCTGCCGCGATGCTGTGGCTGGCTTGCTTTGTTCTATGGGCCTGGCATTTCGCACCGATCTACTGGCGCCCCAGGCCGGATGGCCGCCCCGGCTAGAAATTCAGTTTAAAACCCTTCCGGCCCGGCTGTCCCGACCGCACTCAACGGGTCTTCTTCCGGTACGCCGCCCTGCTTGGCACCGCCACGCTCGGCGTAATAGGCACGCATGATGTCGATGAAACGTTGCGCCTGCGGTGAAAGATAGCGCCCCTTGCGCAACACGATGCCGTAGCTGCGGCGAGGGAAATACTTGGTGAGCGGCATCTTGACCACCTTCTCCTGACCGGTGAGGCAGATATCTGTAACGATGGAGATACCCAGCCCGAGCTCGACATATTTCTTGATGACCTCCCAGCCGCCCGCCTCCAGCGTCACCGTATAGTTCAGGCCCTGTTGCTGGAACGCGTAATCGACGATGCGCCAGGTGGATAAGTGGCGCGGCGGCAGAATCAGCCCGTAAGGCGCGATATCCGCCAGGGTGACGTCGGTTTTGCCCGCGAGCGGGTGATTCAGCGGCGTGATCAGCATCGGGTCGTAGGTCACTACCGGCTCGTAAATAATGTCGTCCACCCCCTCCAGCATCGAACCCACGGCGAAATCGATCTCATCCGCGCGCAGCATGCGCAGACCGTCGCGGCCGGTGACGTTCTGCATTTTCAGGCGGACATTGGGGTGCCCCTGGGTGAAGCGTCGCACCGGTTCCGGCATGATGTAAAGAATCGTCGATTCACCGGCGCCGATGTTCACCTGTCCCGAGTCGATACGTCCGAAAGCCGCGGCAAAAGTCTCTTCCAGCTGGTCGATGCCCTCGACCAGCGGCTGCGCGATCTGGTACAGGATTTCACCGTGCGGCGTCAGCTTCATCGTCGAGCCCAGCCGCTCGAACAACATAACCCCCAGCTCCCGCTCCAATGCCTGCAATTGCAGCGATACCGAAGGCTGGCTCAGGAATAGCTTCTCCGCAGCCAGCGTCACGCTGCCGGTGCGCACCACCTGCTGAAAAGCGCGCAGCTGTTTCATCCGGTTTTTCTTGTAATAAAAATTGGCATTTTGACTCATCGTTACCTCCCATCATTAAGTTTCTCAATACTTTGCATTGAAACAATTGACTCGTCAAACGCCGGTAACAATATTAGCCTCCACTCACCAAAGAGAAATTAATACCTGATAAAAATCATCAGGTTTTTGAAGGGTTCTGTATATGACCAATGTGGTTATCGCGGGGATGTTCATGGCGTTTCTGGGTGTCGGCCTGGCAATGATGCTGGCATTCGCCAGCCGTCGTTTGTACGTCTACGAAAACCCGCAAATCGGCGAAGTGGAGGACATGCTGCCCCACTCCAACTGCGGCGCCTGCGGTACGGCCGGCTGCCGCAATTTTGCCGAGAGGGTGGTGGCGGGAGAATTGAGTCCGGCCAAATGCACGGTCAATGCGCCCGCGCAGAATCAGCTGATCGCCAAGGTTCTCGGCATTGAGCTGGGGCAGGAGGAAAAGCGCATCGCCCGCCTGGCCTGCGCCGGCGGCAAGCACGTAGCCAGCGTGAAGGCACGCTACGACGGCCTGTCTTCCTGCCGCGCCGCTGCGGTGGCCGGGGGTGGAGGCAAGGCCTGCGCCTGGGGCTGCCTGGGTTTGGCCGACTGTGCCGATGTTTGCGATTTTGACGCCATCGCGATGAACCGCTTCGGCTTGCCGGAGGTGAATGCCGACCTATGTACTGCCTGCAACGATTGCGTGGAAATCTGCCCCAAGGATCTGTTCTCGCTGCAACCCGTATCCAACAAGTTATGGGTGGCCTGCAAGAACAACGCGGACGGCGACATCGCCGAGCTGCAATGCGAAGTGGCCTGTACCGCCTGTGGCCGCTGCGTGGTGGATGCGCCGGAAGGCCTGATCCGCCTCGACAACAATCTCGCCGTGATCGACTACGCCCAAAACGCGCAGGCGTCACACAAACCCACCGAGCGCTGCCCGACCGGGGCCATCGTCTGGCTGGATGACGTCAAGGGGGCCTTGCGCGGCAAGGCCGCCAGGAAAATTGTGCGGCAGGAAGCGCTGCCGGTCATTTCGGAATTGTAAGGAGAACACTATGCTGAAGAAAATGCTCAAGGAATTTCACCTGATGGAGCCGGGCGCCGGCGCCAGCAGCGAGGCCAAGACGGTCAAATATCCCGGCGTACGCGACGCCATCGACGGCAATACCGCGGTGATCATGGTCGAGTGCGAGGCCTCGGACGCGGCCGGCGCCTACCCGATCACCCCCTCCACGCAAATGGGCGAGTACTGGTCGGAAGCGGTCAATAATGGCCATGTGAACGCCTCCGGCCGGCCGCTGATTTTCGTCGAGCCGGAATCCGAGCATGCCGCCGCCGGCGTCACCGCCGGCATGGCGATGACGGGCCTGCGTGCGGTGAACTTCACCTCGTCGCAGGGCGCCGCCTTCATGCACGAGTCGCTATATGCCGCGGTGGGCAAGCGCCTGCCCTACGTGCTCAACCTCGGCAGCCGCGCGATCACCAAGGCCACGCTCAACGTGCACTGCTCGCACGATGACTACCACTGCCTGGACGATACCGGCTTCATCCAGGTGTTCGGCCGCAGCGCGCAGGAAGCCTGCGACCTCAACATGATCGCGCGCAAGACCGCCGAGCTGTCGCTGACGCCGGCGATCAACGCCATGGACGGCTTTCTCACCACGCACCTGATTGAACCTGTTTTAGTTCCGGAAAAGGCGCTCATCGCCGAATACCTGGGCCGGCCCGACGACATCATCGACACCCCGACACCGTCACAGCGCCTGCTCTATGGTGAAAAACGCCGCCGCATCCCGGCCTCGTTCGACATCGATAACCCGATGACCACCGGCGGCGTACAGAACCAGGACGCTTACATGCAGGCAGTGGCCGCGCAGCGCCCCTACTTCTTCGACCACATCGAGGACATCTTCGACCGCAACGCGCAGGAATTCTACGAGCTGACCGGCCGCCGCTATGCGCGCGTGATGAGCTACAACATGCAGGACGCCGACTATGTGATCGTCGGCCAAGGCAGCATGTGCATCCAGGCACAGGCGGTGGCGGATTATCTGCGCGAGACGCGCAAGCTCAAGGTGGGCGTGGTGTCCATCGTCATGTTCCGCCCCTTCCCCGGCGATCTGCTCGGCGCCCTGCTCAAGGGCCGCAAGGGCGTGGCGGTGCTGGAACGCACCGACCAGCCGTTGGCAGAAGACCTGCCGCTGATGCGCGAAACCCGCGCCACCATGAGCAAGTGCCTGGAAAACGGAGCGGTCAGCGGAGTTTCAACAAAGGCTAGCGCCTACAAAGATAGCGACAAGCCATACCCGAACTATGCGACCTGCCCCGCTGCGGAAATGCCGCGCCTGTATTCGGGCTGCTTCGGCCTCGGTTCGCGCGATTTCCAGCCGGAGGCAATCATCGCCGCCGTGGAGAATATGCTGCCCGAGGGGGCGCACCGCAAGTTCTACTACCTCGGCATCGACTTCCTGCGCGACGCGCCGGCCAACCCCAAGCAGGAAATCGCCCAGCAGAACCTGCTGGACGCCTATCCGCGCATCGGTGAACTGGCCTTGCACGGCTCCGAAAACCCCAACCTGCTGCCCAAGGGCGCGATTGCCGTGCGTATGCACTCCATCGGCGGCTGGGGCGCGGTAACCACCGGCAAGAATCTGGCGATCACGCTGTTCGACCTGCTGGGCTGGGACATCAAGGCCAACCCCAAGTACGGCTCGGAGAAGAAGGGCCAGCCGACCACCTATTACCTGTCGGCGGCACCGGAACCCATCCGCATCAACTGCGAATACACCCAGGTGGACGTGGTGCTGTCGCCCGACCCCAACGTGTTCAACCACACCAATGCGCTGGCCGGGCTCAAGCAGGGCGGCACCTTCATCATCCAGAGCAACCTCGCTTCGCCCGAAGAAGTCTGGGCGAGTTTTCCAGTCTCGGCTCAGAAATACATCGCCGACAACCAGATCCGCGTGTTCTATCTCGACGCGTTCAAGGTGGCGCGCGAGGAAGCCAGCAACCCGGAACTGCAGCTGCGCATGCAGGGCAACGTGTTCCAGGGCGCCTTCTTTGCCGCCAGCCCGGTGATGCAGAGCGCCAGCCTGACCGAAGACCAGCTGTTCGCCGCAATCGAGAACCAGCTGCAGACCAAGTTCGGCTCCAAGGGCAAGCGCGTGGTGGAAGACAACCTGCGCGTAGTCAGGCGCGGCTTCGCCGAGATCCGCGAGCTCCCCTCCCTGCCGGTGGGCGCGACCCGCCGCAACCTGCCGCTGAAGGGTTCTTCCGCCCTGCCGCTGATGCTCAAGCACATGCCGGAAGGCGATGGCGGCGTGGCCGACGTGCACCGCTTCTGGGAAAGCACCGGCAATTTCTATATCTCTGGCTGCGGCAACGACAACCTCGCCGATCCGTTCATCGGCTTGTCGGTGATCCCCGCCTCCACCGGCGTGTTCCGCGACATGACGCAGATCCGTTTCGAGCATCCGGTATGGATCGCCGAAAACTGTACCGCCTGCGGCAACTGCTATACCGGGTGCCCGGACATGGCGATTCCCGGCCTGGTCAATACGGTGCAGGAAGTGTTCAATACGGCCATCTCCCGCATCGAGCGCACCCGTCCGACGCGTTTCCTGCGCAAGGCCAGCCGTACCGTGGAGAAGAAGTTGCGCATGCTGATCGAACACGATGGCGAGGCGGCCGACGTGAGCAAGCAGCTGGACCTGGCGATCACCGCGACGCTCGCCGAGGCGCCGCAGGAAGAGCACGACAAGCTGACGACGGAATTCGCGATGTTGCGCGAAGCCATCGGCGACTTCCAGTTCTCGATCACCAAGCCTTACTACACCAATAGAGAAAAGAAGGTCAAGGGCTCGGGCGGATTGTTCTCCATCACCATCAACCCCTATGCCTGCAAGAGCTGCGAACTGTGCGTGCAGGTGTGCGAGGACGATGCGCTGAAGATGGTGACGCAGACCGACGAATCCACCGAGCAGCTCCGCCGCGAGTGGGATTTCTGGAGCGAACTGCCGACCACCGCGCCGGAATTCTCACGCATCGACGACCTGAATGAAAAAATCGGCGCACTGGAAACGCTGCTGCTGGACAAGCACAACTACGGCTCCATGGTGGGCGGCGACGGCGCCTGCCTGGGCTGCGGCGAAAAGACCGCGATCCACCTATTCACCTCCACCGTGTCGGCGCTGATGCAGCCTAGGGTCAAGACGCATATCGAGAAGGTGGATGACCTCATTGCCCGCCTGGAAAAGCACATCCGCATGAAGGTGACGGAATCGGTGGATTTCTCCGATACCGACGGCATGATGCGCGCGATCGGTATGAAGGGCGACCTCACGCTGGCCTCGCTGTCGGCCAACCTGACCGAAGGCAAGATCAGCCAGCCGCTCGACCCGGACTGGTTGCGCCGCGTGTCGCAGCTGCTGGATCGCCTGCGCCACCTCAAGCAATGCTACGGCGCAGGTGCGCAAGGCAATCCGCGTTCCGACATGGCGGTGGTCAATTCCACGGGCTGCACCTCGGTATGGGCGTCGACCTTCCCGTTCAACCCCTACCCCTTCCCGTGGACCTCGCACCTGTTCCAGGACGCGCCCTCGGTGGCGATGGGCCTGTTCGAAGGCCATATGGTGAAGATGGCGGACGGCTTCAAGGCGATCCGCGCGGCCGAGCTGGAACTGGCCGGCGCATACGTTCCGGCCGAGCACGATGCTTTCCTCACCCATTTCAACTGGCGCCAGTTCAGCGACGAGGAATGGCTGCTGTGCCCGCCCATCGTGGCCATCGGCGGCGATGGCGCGATGTACGACATCGGCTTCCAGAACCTGTCGCGCATGATGATGTCGGGCGTGCCGATCAAGGTGCTGGTGGTGGATACGCAGGTGTATTCCAACACCGGCGGCCAGGCCTGTACTTCGGGATTCATGGGCCAGGTGGCGGACATGAGTCCGTTCGGCAAGGCCACCCAGGGCAAGCAGGAAATCCGCAAGGAAATCGCGCTGATCGGCATGGCGCACCGTACCAGCTTCGTGCTGCAAAGCTCGATCTCCAATGTGACGCATTTGCTCGAAGGCTACATCGACGGCCTCAACAGCCGCCGCCCCGCGCTGCTCAATGTCTATGCGGTGTGCCCGCCGGAGCATGGCGTGGCCGACGATCTGGCCGTGCAGCAGTCCAAGCTGGCGGTGGAGTCTCGCGCCTACCCACTATTCCGTTACGACCCGGACAAGGGCTCCTCATATGCCGGCAGCGCGAGCCTGGACGGCAATCCGGCGCTGGAAGAAGACTGGCCAACCTACACGCTGGCCTACAAGGACGAGAACGGCAACGAGGCCAGGCTCACGGTGCCGATGACCTTCGCCGATTTCGCGGTGACCGAAGGCCGCTTCGCCAAGCACTTCAAGAAGGCGCCGCCGGAAACCTGGAACGACGACATGGTGCCGCTGGCCGATTTCCTCAAGCTGGACAAGGACGAGCGCGAAGGCAAGTTCCCGTTCATCTGGGGCGTGGATGCCAAGCAGCGCCTGACCCGCTTGTTGGTCACGCAGGACGTGGTGCATTCGTGCGAAGAACGGCTCGGCTACTGGCATCAACTGAAGAGCCTGTGCGGCCTGGATCGTCAGGCGGTGAACGAGGAAGCAATCGCCAGCAAGGCGCGCGCCGAACTGATGCAGAAGTTGAGCGCCAGTCTGGCGACGTTCGGTATCTCGGGTGGCATCTCGGCCGACCTGCCGCAACCTGCCGCGCCGGCGGAAATTGCCGCCCAGGCGCAATCGGCCGACGGCTTCGAGGCCGCCTGGATCGACTCGCCGGAATGCACGGCCTGCGACGAGTGCATGAATATCAACGCCAAGATCTTCGCCTACAACGACCAGAAGCAGGCCATCGTCATCAATCCGCAAGGCGGCAAGTTCGCCGACATCGTCAAGGCAGCGGAGAAATGCACGGCGGGCTGCATCCATCCGGGAACGCCGTGGAACATGGGCGAGCCGGGCGTGGACAAGCTGGTGGCCCGGGCGGCGAAGTTCAATTGAGCATGAGTTGTCGCAGCCGTTCCTTCGCCCTGCCCATCCGGCCGCGGACAAGTTCGGGGCTGCCCCTGCAATCGGCGCGTCTGGAAAAGTTTCTGGCGTGCTGGCGGTGATTAAAGGATAAACATGATTCTCGATTTCTTATTCAAACCGAGTTTTGCGCGCGGCATCCACCCGCCGCAGTTCAAGGAAACTGGCCGCATCGGCATCCGGCGCATGCCGTTCGCGCCCAGGCTGACGGTGCCGCTGTCGCAGCATCTCGGCAAGCCTGCGCGAGCCATTGTGCGTCCCGGTCAGGAAGTGCTGCGCGGCGAACTCATCGCCGAGGCCGACGGCTATGTGTCGGTGCCGGCACACGCGCCGGTAAGCGGCGTGGTGGAAGCCGTGGAACTGCGCCCGACGCTCTCCGGGGAATGGCAGCAGTGCGTCGTCATTCGCGCCTATGAGTTCTCCACGCAGGAAGTGCTGTTCGGCGAACCGGTCGATATCGACACGCTCGATGCGCAGCAGATCGCCCAGGCGGTGCAGGATACCGGCATGGTGGGGCTGGGCGGAGCCGCCTTCCCCACTCATGTCAAATTCGCCGCGCCTAAGGAGTATCCGATCGAGTATCTGCTGGTCAACGGCTGCGAGTGCGAACCGTTTCTCACCGCCGACCACCGCATGATGGTCGAATGGCCGCAGCAGCTGGTTGCCGGCATCCGTTTTGCAATGAAGGGCTGCGGCGCGAAGCGCGCGCTGATCGGCGTCGAGGACAACAAGCCGGACGCCATCGCGGCGATTGAAAAGGTATTGCCGGCCGACGGCAGCATCACGGTGCATGCGGTGCGCACCAAGTACCCGCAGGGCGCGGAGCCGATGCTGATCGCAGCGCTGCTGAAAAAGGAACTGCCGGCAGGCCAGCGCCCCTACCAGATCGGTGTGGTGATGCAGAACGTCGGCACGCTGGCCGAGTTGGGCCGCTTGCTGCCTAAGCGCCAGGGCCTGATCGAGCGCGTGGTGACGGTGGCAGGGCCCGGCATCAGTAAGCCCGGCAACTACCTGGTGCCGATCGGTACGCCGCTGCGCTTCGTGCTGGAATACGCCGGCGCACCGCACGACGCGGTCGAGGTCATTCTCGGCGGGCCGATGATGGGCCGTGCCATCGCCTCGCTCGACGTGCCGGTGACCAAGGCCGTGTCCGGCATCCTGGTGTTCGACCGTTCCGCGATGCAGAAGGAACGCGGCAAGGTGCATCCCTGCATCAAGTGCGGCGAATGCGTCAACGTCTGCCCCAAGGGCCTCAATCCCTCGACGCTGGGCATGCTCGCCGCCAAGCGCGAATACGAACTGATGGCGGAGCGCTACCACCTCGACGGCTGTTTCGAGTGCGGCTGCTGCAGCTATGTCTGCCCTTCCAATATCCCCCTGGTGCAGCAGTTCCGCGTCGCCAAGGACATCGTGCGCGAAAGGCAGGCAGCATGAGCAAACCGACTCTGCAAATCGAGCTGAGAACCGCTCCCCACGTCCACGCGCCGCGCAGCGTGGAAAACATCATGCTCAACGTCGTGCTGGCGTTGCTGCCTATTTGCTTTTTTTCGGTGTGGCAGTACGGGTTGTCCTCCGCCGTTCTGATCTTTACCGTTACCGCGACCTGTCTGGCGACGGAGCGGTTTTTTTCTTCCAAATCCGGCAAGGGCAATACCCTTGGAGACTGGAGCGCGACCATTACCGGGCTGTTGCTCGCGCTCACGCTGCCGCCTTCGTTCCCGCTGTGGATGGGCGTGGTAGCGGGTTTCGCCTCGATTGCCTTGGGCAAGGCGCTGTTCGGCGGACTGGGCTTCAACCCGTTCAACCCGGCGCTGATCGGGCGTGCTTTCGTGCAGGCAGCGTTTCCGTCCACCATCGCTTCCTTCATCCCGGCCTTTGCGCAGCAGCGTTTTGTTGAATTCGCACCCTCCACGCTGACCGCGCCGATGATGATTCCCGCCGACAACGCCGGCTGGATCAAGGCCGCCGCCATCGACGCCTTCACTGGCGCGACGCCGTTGGGACGCTGGAAGTTCGAGAACTTCACCTACAGCGCGCATGACTTCCTGAGCGGCAGCGTGACGGCCGCGGCGGGCGAAACCTCGGCCATCCTGATCCTGCTGTGCGGCGCCTATCTGGCATTGCGCAAGTTTATGGATTGGCGCATTCCGGTGGCGGTGCTGGGCAGCGCCGCGCTGCTGGCATGGGCGCTCCATCTGGCGGTGCCGGCACGCTATCCCGACCCGGCATTCGTGCTGCTGTCCGGCGGCCTGATGCTGGGCGCGGTGTTCATGGCCACCGACATGGCGACCTCGCCGGTGACGCCGCTGGGCGTGTGGATCTACGGCGCGCTGATCGGTGTGCTGACGGTGGTGATCCGCTACTTCGGCGGGCTCACCGAGGGCGTGATGTACGCGATCCTCATCGCCAACGCTGCCGCGCCGCTGATCGAACAATTCACCCAGCCGCGCACCTACGGCGCAACAAAAAAGGTGGCCGAGAAATGACGGACCAGCAGACAACAACTCCAGAATTTACCTCGGCATTCAGCATGATCCGCGCGCTGGGGCTGATCGCCACCATCTGCGGCATCATCATCGTCGGCGTCTACCAGGGCACGCTGGCCGCGGTGACGGCCAACAAGAAACTGGCATTGGAGCGCCAGGTATTCAAGGTGCTGCCGGGCGCCAAGCATGTGGTCGAGTATTTCGCCGCGGCCGGCGGCATCACGCCCGCGGAAGGCCGCGCAACGCCGCCCGACGCGGTCAAGTTCTATGCCGTTTACGGTGTCGACGGCAAGCTTGTCGGCATCGCCGCCGAGGCATCATCCGCCGGCTACGCCGACCAGGTGCGAGTGCTGTACGGTTTTGATGCCGCCAAGCAGGCCATCGTCGGCATCGGCGTGGTGTCTATGAGGGAGACGCCGGGCATAGGCGACAAAATTCTCACCGACGAAGCCTTTCTCAAGAACTTTCAGGCGCTGGACGTGCGTCTGGGTGCCGACATGCAGGCGCTGGCCAACGCGGTGAAGACCGTCAAGCACGGAGCCAAGACCCACCCTTGGGAAATCGACGCCATTTCCGGCGCCACGGTGACATCCAAGGCGGTAGGACGCGGCATCAACCAGTCCGCGCAGGCGCTCTTGCCCAGGCTCGTTCCCCACCTCGACCAATTGAGGAAGCAACCATGACCACCCTCGACAAAAAACAGCCATCCAATATGGACGAACTGCTGGACGGCCTGTGGAAGCAGAACCCGATTTTCGTGATGGTGCTGGGCATGTGCCCGACGCTGGCGGTGACGGTGTCCGCGGTCAATTCCATCTCGATGGGGCTGGCCACCACTTTCGTGCTGGCGGCCTCGTGCCTGCTGGTGTCGATGCTGCGCAACGCCATTCCCAAGGAAGTGCGCATCGCCAGCTACATCGTCATCATAGCCACCTTCGTCACCGTGGTGGACTACGCGATCCAGGCCATCAGCCTCGACTTGTACGAGGCGCTGGGCGCCTACATCAAGCTCATCGTCGCCAACTGCATCCTGCTGGGCCGTGCCGAAGCGCATGCCGCCAAGACGCCGCCGATTCCCGCCACGCTCAACGCCTTCGGCATGGGCATCGGCTTCACTATCGGTTTATTGGCGATCGGCGGCGTGCGCGAGATTCTCGGCGCCGGCAAGCTGTTCGGCATCTCGCTGTTCGGTGCGCACTTCCAGCCCTGGGTGGTGATGGTGTTGCCGCCCGGCGGTTTCTTCGTGCTGGCGGGCTGGCTGATCCTGTTTGCCTGGTTCAAGCAGCGCAAGCCCAAACAGGATGCAACCCCCACGCCGTCCGCTGAAGGAGTCAAGGCATGAACCACGATACCGTAGCACAGATACTGCTCACCACCATCCTGCCGGGCAATTTCGTGCTGGCGATGTTTCTCGGCATGTGCCCGTTCCTGGGGGTGTCGCAGAAGCTTTCCACGGCATTCCCGATGGGACTGGCAACCGCCTTCGTCATTCTGGTGGCGTCGCTCTCGGCCTATTTTCTCAACATCGTACTGGTTTACTTTCATCTGGAATTCCTCAGCGTGATCACCTTCATCACCGTCATCGCCGGCGCGGTGCAGCTGGTGGAAATGTTCGTGAAGAAATTTTTCCCGGAGCTGTTCCGTGCGCTGGGCATATACCTGCCGCTGATCACCACCAACTGCGCGGTACTGGGCGTGGCCTTGTTCCAGACCGCGCGCCAGTACGATTTCATGCAGTCCATGGCCTACAGCATCGGCGGCGGCGCCGGCTTCACGCTGGCCCTGGTGCTGATGGCGGGCCTGCGCGAACGCCTGCAGCTCGCCAACGTCCCAGGCCTGGTGCAGGGCGCCGCACTGAGCCTGATGGTGGGCGGCCTGCTGTCGCTGTCTTTCATGGGATTTGCCGGAATCGGAGGTGGGGAATGATTTACATAGTCAGCATAGTGTTGCTCGTGCTCATGATGTTGTTGTGGATCGTCGTGCAGGCGGCGGCCCATCGTTTCGCCGAGCGCCATCCAGAATTCGGCCCGGCACGCGAAATGGGCCATGGCTGCGGTGCCTGCGTAGGCACCTGCGAAGGTCGCTGCGAAGATGACGATTAATCAATAGCTTGAATTCAATATCAAACCTAATACTTTAATCCAGGAAGCCATCATGAAACACGTCATCATCGGCAACGGCCCGGCCGGCATCGTCGCCGCGGAAACCCTGCGCAAGGCCGACCCCGAGGCCAGCATCACCGTCATCGGTGCCGAAGTCGCCACGCCCTACTCGCGCATGGCGATCCCCTATTTCATCGCCGGCAAGATTCCGCCCGAAGGCACCCATCTGCGCAAGCGCGAGAATCACTTCGCCCAACTCGGCATCGATCTCTTGCATGCCCGCGTCACCCGCATCGACGCCGCGCACAAGACGCTGCACCTGCACGACGAGCAGCCGCTGCCCTACGACCGCCTGCTGATCGCCTCCGGCGCCTCGCCGGTGCAGCTGGCCATCCCCGGCATCGACCTGCCCAACGTGCAATCGTGCTGGACCATCGAAGACGCCAGAAACATCTGCGACACGGTCAGGCCGGGCACGCGGGTGCTGCTGATGGGCGCGGGTTTCGTCGGCTGCATCGTGATCGCCCCGCTGCTCAAGCGCGGCGCGCACGTCGGCATCGTCGCCTCGGGCGACCGCATGGTGCCGCGCATGATGACCGAAGGCGCCGGCAAGATGATCCAGAAATGGATACAGAACAATGGCGTCACCGTCTACAACGACGCCCGCGTGACGGCGATCGAAGCCGGGCCGGACGGTGTGTTGACGGCGCGGATGAAGAACGGCGAGTCCGCCGAGGCCGATCTCATCATCAACGCCACCGGCGTCAAGGCCAACATCGATTTCCTCAAGGACAGCGGCATCGCTACCGAATACGGCGTGCTGGTGGACGAATATCTGCGCAGCAACCAGCCGGACATCTACGCGGCGGGAGACGTGGCGCAGGCGCACGACATCGCCACCGGCGCCAAGACCACCAACGCCATCCAGCCCAATGCCGTGGACCAGGGCCGCATCGCCGCGCTCAACATGGCCGGAAAATCCACCCGCTTCAACGGCGGCATCGCGATGAACGTGCTCGACGTGGACGGCCTGGTGTCCTCCTCCTTCGGCCGTTGGTGGGGCGCCGACGAGGGCGAGCACGTGGAACTGATGGACGAGAGCGGCTGGAAATACCTGCGGCTGGAATTCAAAGGCGACGTGATGGTGGGCGCCACCGCCGTCGGCTTCACCCGCCATGTCGGCGTGCTGCGCGGATTGATCCAGGCGCAGGTGCCGCTCGGCAACTGGAAAGAAAGGCTGCTCAAGGAGCCGCTGCGCATCATGGAAGCCTATCTCTCCTCCAATCTCGCGGCAACGCGGCACTTCAACCACTAGCCAGACGGCAGCGGCACATCACAAAGGAATCCAGCAATGCAACCTTACGTCATTCCGTTCGAACAGTTGGGCATGGGCGACGTCGAGCGCGTCGGTGGCAAGAACGCCTCGCTCGGGGAAATGATCCGGCACCTATCGCACGCCGGCGTCAGAGTGCCGGGAGGGTTTGCTACCACGGCCGACGCCTACCGCGACTTCCTCAAGGCGGACGGGCTGGACCAGCGCATCGACGCCGCGCTGGATGACATCGACATCGACGACATCGAGGCGCTGGTGCACACCGGTGCCCAGATCCGCCAATGGATATGCGAAGCACCCTTCCCCGCCCGGCTGCTGGAGGAAATCGCCAGCCACTACCATGCGCTGGCTGCGAACAGCAACGGTTCGTTCGCGGTGCGCTCATCCGCCACCGCCGAAGACCTGCCGGATGCTTCCTTCGCTGGCCAGCAGGAAACCTTCCTCAATATCCACGGGCTGGACAACGTGCTGCACGCGATTAAGGAAGTATTCGCCTCGCTGTATAACGACCGCGCCATTTCCTACCGCGCGCACAAGGGCTTCAAACATGCCGACGTGGCGCTTTCCGCCGGCATCCAGTGCATGGTGCGCTCCGATTTGGGCGCCGCGGGTGTGATGTTCACGCTGGATACCGAATCCGGCTTTCCCGACGTGGTGTTCATCACGGCGGCCTACGGTCTGGGCGAAACCGTGGTGCAAGGCGCGGTCAATCCGGATGAGTTTTATGTGCATAAACAGATGCTGGGCGCATCAAGGCCGGGGTTGATACGCCGTACGCTGGGTTCCAAGCGGCTGAAAATGGTGTTCGCAGGCGACAAATCCGCCGGCGTCTCCACCCGCACGGTCGAAGTGGCGGAAGAAGATTGCAACAAGTTCACCCTCTCCGATTGCGAAGTGCGCGAGCTGGCGCGCTATGCCGTCGCCATCGAGAAGCACTACGGCCATCCGATGGACATCGAATGGGGCAAGAGCGGCGAGGACGGCAAGCTCTACATCCTGCAGGCGCGCCCGGAAACGGTGAAATCGCAGGCCAGGCCGGGCGGCACCGAAAAATTCCACCTGCGTAGCCGCAGCGCGGTGCTGACGAGCGGCCGCGCCATCGGCCAGAAAATCGGCACCGGCCCGGTGCGCATCGTCAAGCATGCCAGCGAGATGAGCTGCGTACAGCCGGGGGATATCCTGGTGACCGACATGACCGACCCCAACTGGGAGCCGGTGATGAAGCGCGCCGCCGCCATCGTCACCAATCGCGGCGGGCGCACCTGCCATGCGGCGATCATCGCCCGCGAGCTGGGCGTGCCCGCGATCGTCGGCTGCAACGATGCCACCACCACCCTGACCGAGGGCACGCAAGTCACCGTATCCTGCGCCGAGGGCGATACCGGACGCTGTTACGACGGCGCCCTCGACTATGAAGTCGTGCGCACCGACAACGCCACGCTCCCGCCGCCGCCGGTCAAGATCATGATGAACGTCGGCAACCCCGAACTGGCGTTCGAATTCGCGCAAATCCCCAACAGCGGGGTCGGCCTGGCGCGACTGGAATTCGTCATCAGCAACATGATAGGCATCCATCCCAAGGCCGTGCTGGAATTCGACCGCATGCCGCTCGCACTGCAGGAAAAGATACTGCGCCGCGCGCGCGGCTATGCCAGCCCGCAGACGTTTTTCGTCGACAAGCTGGTCGAGGGCGTAGCGTCCATTGCCGCCGCGTTCTGGCCCAAACCCGTCATCGTGCGGCTGTCGGATTTCAAGTCGAACGAATACCGCATGCTACTTGGCGGCGAGCTGTTCGAGCCGGATGAAGAAAACCCGATGCTGGGCTTCCGCGGCGCGGCGCGCTACACCTCGCCCTCGTTCCACGATTGCTTCGCGCTCGAATGTCAGGCGATGAAGCGCATCCGCGACGAGATGGGCTACAACAACGTCGAACTGATGGTGCCTTTTGTACGCAACCTGAAGGAAGCGCGCGACGTCGAGGCCCTGCTGGCGATTCACGGCCTGCGCCGCGGCGACAACGGCCTGCGCCTGATCATGATGTGCGAAGTGCCTTCCAATGCGCTGCTGGCGGAAGAATTTCTCGAACACTTCGACGGCTTCTCGATCGGGTCCAACGACCTTACCCAGCTGACTTTAGGCGTGGACCGCGATTCCAGCCTCGTCGCCGGCTCATTCGACGAGCGCGATATCGCCGTCAAGCGCCTGCTGGGTATGGCGATTGATGCTTGCAACAAACTCGGCAAGTATGTCGGCATCTGCGGTCAAGGGCCGTCGGACCATCCGGATTTTGCACAATGGCTGATGGATGCCGGCATTCAGAGCGTTTCGCTGAATCCGGATACGGTGGCCGATACCTGGCTCAAGCTGGCGAACGCACGGCAAATGCAAAAGTCTGCAGCTCAGAAGGATCTGGAGAAGGCTTGATTTCACTCTAAATTGACGCAATATCAAGATTAAGGGGTTGCAACGCTGCAACCCCTTATTTTTGAGACGATTCAGTCGGGCAGCCGGCTTCACCAGACGCTCCGGAACGATATCAAGCATACCATGTGCATTTTATGCTGCGCATTGGTGTCATCGAAAACTCTGCATTAATGCGGCTGCATATCCACATGCCGCCCTTCCCTTCGGGCTAACCAATAAATTTCACCGCGATCGGATCACCCCGTGAAAAATCACGCTCAAATTGACCTTTAATTTTTATTGTCATTTCACTATGTTCCAAGTTAACCTTAAAATAGGGATGAAAAAAATAATAAATCAACCACTTAATTATGGGCACTTTTAAAAAGCTAAAAAACATAAAGGCGGCAATTGCGCGCATTCCGGGTATCGTTACCTATAAGGATTTTGATATCAGTGTCGAAATCGGCTACCACCAGGAATTAGGCAACCCTCTCACCCTTAAGCAGCTGTTGCTCCTGAATCTCGCGTCGCCTGCAACGGTTCGTCGGCACATTGGCCGATTAGCTAAAGAAGGGATGATCCTGAAATACGTTGCAGAAAACGATCATCGTAGCGTGTGTCTTATTCTCAGCGAATCTGCAATCAAATCCTTAAGCCAGTATCTTGAACAACTCAGCCAGACACTGAACCCGCCGACGGATAGCGCGGTGACAGATGAAGTGCTTGTCTAACTTGACGGATAAACCAAAGGCCAGAGCCCCTGCATCAAATGATGTCCGTACATAGTATTCAGCACGAGTAAGCAGCATGTCAGAAGAAACGGAAATGGCCGCCGCCGACTCCATGTTTCGCTGCTTGGTGGAACAGACGCTCGCCGGCATTTATGTAATCCAGGAAGGGTATTTTCGCTACGTCAATCCGGTCTTTGCCGAGATGTTCGGCTATAAGTCGCCGGCCGATCTCATTAATCGGATTCCCGTCAGCGATCTGGTAGCGCCTGCGGATCGGGAGCGGGTGGCCGACAATCTGCGGCGTCGCGTCGAAGGCGAGGTCAAGGACATCCGTTACAGTTTTGTCGGGCTGCGGCGAGATGGTACGACCATAGACATAGAAGTGCATGGCGGATTGCTTGAGTATCAAGCCAAGCCTGCGGTCATTGGCCTTGCCCTGGACATCACTGAGCGCAAACGAGCCGAAGATGAGATGCGACTGGCCTCCATGGTGTACCAGAGCAGCAGCGAGGCCATGATGGTCACTGACGCCGACGGCGGCATCATCAGCACAAATCCTGCTTTTACCACAATAACAGGCTATACGCCGGATGAAGTCATCGGCAAGAACTCCAGACTTCTCAATTCCCGCCGTCATGACCAGGCATTCTACCTGGCCATGTGGCAAGCGCTCAGAGCTACCGGCCATTGGCAGGGCGAAATCTGGAACCGGCGCAAGAATGGCGAAATCTATCCGGAATGGCTCACCATCAACACCATCTTCAACCAGGATGGTTCTGCCCATCGGCGGGTCGCGCTATTTTCCGACATCACGGAGAAAAAAGCATCTGAAGCGCTGATCTGGCAGCAGGCCAACTTCGACTCTCTCACCGGACTACCCAACCGTCGCATGTTCCATGACCGTTTGGTACAGGATATGAAAAAAGCGCATCGCTCCGGCTTGCCGCTTGCGCTGATGTTCCTCGATCTCGACCACTTCAAGGAAGTCAACGACATTTTAGGCCATGACATGGGCGATATCCTGCTCCAGGAAGCCGCCTGGCGCCTCTCCCGTTGCGTGCGCGAATCCGACACCGTCGCCCGCTTGGGCGGGGATGAATTCACCATCATTCTGGGTGATCTGGACAATCCCGATAGCGTGCGGCGCGTCGCCTACGACATCCTGCAGAAACTCGCTGCACCGTTCCAACTGGGAAATGAAATCGCCTATGTCTCCGCCAGCATCGGCATCACCATGTATCCCGAAGATGCCAGCGACCCGAAGACTCTGCTCAAGAACGCCGACCAAGCTATGTATGCTGCCAAGAATCAGGGGCACAACTGTTTCAGTTTCTTTACCCCAGCCATGCGGAAGGCGCACAGCCCGAAAAAAGGCTGACCAATAAATGCTACATGCCAGCGACAGATAGACCGCTGGAAGGATTTGAAAAAACCTGATATCGCTCTCAGCCGACGGTTGAGAGACGCCACAATGAAGTTACTTCCGCACCACGTGCCGCATGCAGCGGGTCGGTTTCGTCTGCCGTCTTGGGATGTTGCGGGCGGATATCGATGCGGTCGATAACCTTCACGCCCGCCTTGTCGAAAGCGGCAAGCAGGGCTTCCCGCGACCGCAGACCCAGATGTTCGGCAATATCGGAGAGGATCAGCCAGCCCTCGCCGCCCGGCTCCAGGTGTGCCGCCAGCCCATCGAGAAATCCGTGCAGCATGCGGCTGTCGGGGTCGTAGATCGCCTGTTCGATGGGTGAACCGGGGCGCGCCGGAATCCATGGCGGATTGCAGACGATCAGCGGCGCCCGGCCTTCAGGAAAAAGGTCCGCCTGTATCACATCAACTTGATCGCCAAGCCCCAGCCTGGCGATATTTTCCCTGGCACATGCCAGCGCGCGGGCATCCCGATCAGTGGCGATGGCGCGCTTTACGCCCCGCTTCGCCAGTACCGCCGCCAACACCCCGGTGCCGGTACCGATGTCGAACGCCAGTTCAAGAGAAGGCAGCGGAGCTTCAGCGACGAGATTCACGTATTCGCCGCGCACCGGCGAGAACACGCCGTACCAGGGATGAATGCGCTCGCCCAGCGCCGCAACCTCGACCCCTTTCTTGCGCCACTCGTACGCGCCGATCAGCCCCAGCAATTCACGCAGCGAAGCCACAAGAGGCTCTCTCCCCGGCCCATGGGCCTCTTCGCAGGCCTGCCGCACATCGGGCGCGCGGCGCAGCGGTATACGGTAATCGTCTTCGAACGGCAGCAGCAGCATGGCCAAGGTACGGGCGCGCTGGGATTGCGCCAGGCGATGAAGATGGAAAGCCTCCGCCGGCGACAAGGCCGGTTTCCCCGGCTTGCGTTTACGGGATTTGCGATCAATCCGTCGCGACAGCGCCTGCAACAACTGGCGCGCGTTCTGAAAATCGCCCCGCCACAGCAGCGCAGTGCCTTCGCAAGCCAGGCGATACGCGGCATCGGCCGTCGTGGTGTCGTCAGCGACGACCACGCGCCCGGGCGGTGGCAACCCGCTCTCCGAGCGCCAGCGGGCGGAGCGAGCCGCGCCTGCTTCGGTCCAGTTAATGACCGGATACTCGCTCATGACGGCGCTTTCTGCTGGCGGGAACGGGCTTGGAGCGGCAGCATGGCTGCTTCTGAAGATGGATAATTCAAAATGGATGGAAAGCCCAAAAAATGTGGGTGAATGGGGTACGGCCAAGTTCAGCCTTATTTTACGTCAGAAATATGATGGCCACACCGCATGAAAGAAATAACATGGTGCCGCAGACAGTACAGATGGCAAGGCAAGGTGATACAACGCCGCTAGCACAAGCGAACTCATTTTGTTAGACACTCTAAATATCCTTTTGGACCTAAAACAGTTAGACTATGCGCAAAGGAGACGCAGAGCATGAGCACCGTTACTTTTGATATCCTGAAATTCGTTGAGAAGCTGAAAGAAGCCGGGATGCCGGAGGGGCAGGCCAAGGCCATTGCAGAGGCTCAGGTCGAAGCGCTGTCGGAATCTGCAACATCCACCCTTGCCACCAAGACGGATTTGGTCGAACTGAAAATAGACGTAATTAAATGGATGGTCGGCATCGGACTGGTACAGATCGGCATGATGTTGAGCATTTTATTGAAAATGCATTGAACAGATAAAAATTTACCGCAGAAGAAAAAAGCGCCATTGGCCGCTTCAAAAAGCGGGAGCGAATCCGACGGATCGGAGATGGGCCATTTCCGCAAGTTCCTCAATGCCTTCCCAACCGTTTAGGTTTATCCATAATAAAAAAGCAAACCTGCCCTTTCCCCGCATACCGTTGGTCTAAATACCATTAATGCAGTATTGATTTTAGCCACTCGATGAACTCTAATCTGAATCGTCTTTTTACGGGTATCCGTAAAACAACTATGCGTACTGGATGGGGGACGAATTGAAGATCAATCAGCCGGTTACCAACCGTGAAAAAGAAATGCGTGACGATACCACCATCGTTACCATGACCGACCTCAAGGGTACCGTTACCTACGCCAACGAAGATTTCTGCGAGATCAGCGGATTCAGCGCAACGGAACTGGTGGGGGAAAACCACAACATCGTTCGCCATCCGGACATGCCTCCCGAGGCTTTCGCCGACCTGTGGAGCACGCTCAAGAAGGGCAAGCCCTGGAATGGCATTGTCAAGAACCGCTGCAAGAACGGCGATCACTATTGGGTAAACGCCTATGTCGCCCCGATCGAGGACAATGGCCAGGTGGCCGGTTACGCCTCGGTGCGCACCAAGCCTGGCCGGGCGCAGGTGGAAACGGCCGACCGCCTGTACCGGGAAATGCGCGACGGCACGGCAAAAGTCCGCCTGCATGAAGGCAGGCTGGCTCCCAAGAGCCTGATGGCAAGGCTCAACCCCGCCCGCATCGTCGGCTCGTTGGACGTGGGCAGGCAGTTGAACCTACTGACAGGCATCTTTCTGCTTGGCCTCATCCTGGCCGGCCTGGTCGCTTTCGGCACCTTCGACAAGGTGCAGATCAACGGCCCGGTTTACAAGCGGATCGTGCAGGGCAAGGACCTGGTGGCCGACATCCTGCCGCCGCCGGAATACCTGATCGAATCCTGGCTGACTGCTCTGGAGATGACTACCGCCAGCCCATCCGACCTGCCGGCGCTGGTCGAAAAAAGCCGCCGGCTGCTGGCGGATTACGAAGACAGGCACAAATTCTGGATGCGGGATTTGCCGGAAGGAAAGCTCAAAACGCTGATGGTGGAGAACTCCTACAAGCCGGGCAAGGCATTTCTTGATCTCCAGAGCCGGCAATTCATCCCCGCACTGCAGGCGGGCAATCGCGAGGCGGCGATGGCGCTGATACCCGCGCTTCGCGCCCGCTATGCGGAGCATCGCGCCATGATCGACGAAGCGGTCAAACTGGCGAATGACAGAAATGCCGAAGACGAACGGGCCGCTGCGGCAACCATCCGGTCTGGCAGCCGGTTGCTGTTGATGATTTGCCTCGGCCTCGCCGCCATTGTCGGCGTGCTGGGGTGGGCAATCGCCGGCAATTTGCGCAGGATGCTGGGAGGGGACCCGCGATATGCCGCGGATATTGCCCGCCATCTCGCCAACGGCAACCTGATGGTACGCATTGATGCGGCTGAAGGCGGTGACAGCCTGCTGGGGGCAATCAGGCACCTGCAGCAATCGCTCAAGAATCTGGTGGGGCATATCCGCGGCGTTGCCGAACAGGTCGCGTCCAATGCCCAGCAGTCGGCGGCTGCGGCCGATCAGGTGTCATCGGCTTCACAGCAGCAGAGCGCCGCCGTTGAAGCGACAGCCGCCGCTACCGAACAAATCACGGTCAGCGTGGGGCAGGTCGCGGAGAACGCCAGACAGGCCGAGGCCACGTCCACGGCATCGGGGGACGCTTGCGTCACGGGGTCCGCGGTGATCCACGATGCCGTCGAAAGCATGGAGCAAATCGCCGCCACCGTGCGCGATGCTTCTCAGACCGTGCTGACGCTGGGTAAGCAGTCCGAGCAAATCTCGTCCGTCGTACAGGTTATCCGGGAAATCGCCGACCAGACCAATCTGCTGGCACTCAATGCGGCAATTGAAGCGGCGCGCGCCGGAGAGCAGGGCCGCGGCTTCGCCGTGGTGGCGGATGAAGTGCGGAAGCTGGCCGAACGCACCACCCAAGCCACCCATGAAATCGCGCAGATGATCGGCTCTGTCCAGAGCGGCATGCAGACCGCCGTCGCGCGCATGGAAAACGGGGTGCAGCAGGTGGATCGCGGCGTTGCCCAGGCTAACGAAGCGGGGGAAACCATCAATCGTATCCGCGAGGACGCGTTGCGCGTGGCGCAGGCCGTCGCGGAAATTTCCGTCGCGCTCCGGGAACAAAACACCGCCAGCGAGGACATTGCCAAACGGGTAGAACAGATCGCGCAAGTTTCGGAGGAAAACAGCCTTGCCGCCGGCCATTCCTCGGAAGGCGCCCGGCATCTGCTCGCCAACGCCACGCAATTACGAAAGGCCGTCGCCAGGTTCATGGTTTAGCAGTGAAATGCGGAACAAAACGCGGCCAGCGACGGGTGTGATTCTGTCGTGCAGGCAACCTACTTCCGGGGTATCTCGCGCGTCGGCATGCCGATGTGAAACCCTTGGGCATAATTGATGCCCATATCCTTGAGCACATCGAAGATAGCCTGGTTTTCGACGAATTCCGCCACGGTGTGGATGCCGATGTCCTGGCACAGCCGGGAAAGATTGTGTACCAGGGCGTAATCGACCTTGGAATTGAGAATGTTGCGCACGAAAGCGCCGTCGATCTTGACGTATTCGAAGCGTAGTTCGCGCAGGTAATGGAAAGAATTGTAGCCGCTGCCGAAATCGTCCAGCGCAAAGGCAAAGCCTTTCTGGCGCAGATTGGTAAGAAACTTGCGCATATTGGTCATGTCGCCAATGGCATCGCGCTCCAGGATTTCGAACACGATGCATTCCGGCGGAATTTGCAGCGTATTGCACAGTTCCTCGGCATAACCCAGGATGCCGCGCCCCTGGATTTCCTGCGCCGACAGATTGAGGAACATTTTGGCGCAGGGCGAACCCGACATCACCCGCTCGCGCCTCGCATGGAAAGCCTTGCTGATGATGATACGGTCAAGTTCGCGCCCCATGCCGTACTTTTCGATGGCTTCGATAAACATGCCGGCAGAGAGGGTTTCGCCACTCGGCTCGATGAGCCGCGCCAGCGTTTCGCAGGCGAACATTTCGCCGGTCTTGCAATCGACGATGCTTTGGTAATACGGGACGATGCGATCCTGCTGCAGCGCCTCGCGCAGTTTTTCCGCATAGTCGCGCGTACTGCGGCTGACCTCGACCTGCCCTTCCAGCGCATCGAGCGTACAGGCGCTATCCTTGCCCATTTCCTTGGCGCGATACATGGCAACATCCACCCCGGCCAGCAAATCGGAAACATTCCGGGAGTCGTGCGGGTAAGTGGCGACGCCGATGGAAACCGTCAGATGGAAACGCTTGCCGTCCGGTGCGGTAAATGCTTTCTCGCGTAGCGTCTTACCCAGCGCCATTGCCACCTTGGCTGCCCCTTCACGCCCGGTTTCCGTCAGGATGACGGCGAATTCATCGCCACCGATGCGGGCGGCAAGGTCACCCTTGCGGGTATGCTCGCGCAGGATTTCCGCCACCCCACACAACGCATCGTCGCCGGTCGGGTGGCCATAGGAATCGTTGATATCCTTGAAATCGTCCAGATCGAGCAGCAGCAGTGCAAACTCGTGGTGATGCCGCTCCGAGCGCCCGATTTCATATTCCAGCATATTGTTGAATTGGCGGCGGTTATAGATGCCGGTCAGCGGGTCGTGTATGGCGTAGTATTCCAGTTCGGCCAGCGTGCGCGACAGCAACTTGCTGGAACCGACCACCATGACCATCACCGAGAGGATGGCGCGCACCACGCTTTCTTCCTGCGGACTCAGCTCGCCGCTGGCGACATAGGCCACGCCCAGCAGCCCGGCGAGTTTGGGGGTATGTTCCGGCACCGCTACCGTGATCATGCGCACATCGTCGATGCTGTCGACCGGCCCGTTGCCCTTGACGATGAACTCCTCGATGTCGAGCGGCGCATCGCTGGGCAGTTTCAGGCTGGCCAGCATCTGCTTGGACAGCATGTCGCGCGCCGTTTTCCTGACCGCGTCCGAATAGTTGCCGAGGTAATACAGGAACAGTGAGAGCCCGTGTTCCTCGGCAAACGCGATGTAGAAGAAGTTGAACGGAAAAATGGCATGAAAATCGGCCAGGATTTCCTGCACGAACTCTTTCCACTGCGCAACGTGCTCGTGCGACAGGATGATGCGCTCCAGCACCTTGCTCTGACGCTCGAACAAATCCTTTTCGATCAGCGTGGAGGCAAGGTCGGTCAACGTCTCGTTGAACTCCTGCATCGTCGCCTGCACGTAGTTGCCGTTGCGGTGCCACTGCCGTTGCCGCTCGTCGAGCAGGAGGCCGAGGGTGGCATCCAGGCACTCGCAGGTTTCCACCGCTCGTTCCAGGCGCTCGGACAGTTCCGGCATGTCCGCATTTTCGGCAATGCTCCGCAGCTCGGCGATCACTTCGCGGTGAACTTGCTTCACCAGCGCATTCAGGTTGCTACCGAAAGTCTTGGTCCGCGTCTGGCTTTCCAGCAATGCCGCCATGCGGTCGATCACCCGCAGGCGCACCCCTTCCAGTTGACTGGGGAGAATATCGTTCATGCGGAGAACCGTCCACCGCTCCGCATCAGGTCAACGCCGCATTGCAGATCGCGCAACCAGTCAAGAAATTCACGCACCGCTGCGCCGCGATAAACCGGCCCATGCTGCGGCGCGATCATATCGATTTCAAGGCCGGAGATGGTTTCCAGCCAGCAGCGAATAGCCTTGTTGGAACACATGTAGCGGCGGTGGAAACCGTCGATGAACGGCAGATGGCTTTTGAAATCGTCCACGTAGGCGTCGTTCTTGTCCATGGGCAGCATGGCCGCGCCAATATCGCCGCTGAATAGTATCTTGGAAATGGAATCGTAGACGTTGATCTGCCCTTCCGAATGCAGGAAATGCGCGGGAACGATCTTGAGCGTGAAGCCCGGCGCTACTTCGCAATCCATGCCTTGGTCCGGCACGCCGACAAAGCGCGACATGTCCTTCAGGCCATAGTGCGGCAGGAAGCGCATCCAGATGCGGGAGACATACACCGGAGCCTTGATCAGTTCCAGCCAGGTAGACAGGCCGCCGACAATATCGGGGTCCTGGTGCGAGAGCATGATGCCGCGGATTTGATCGGGGTTGAGATAGCGCAGCATCTCGGCCAGCACGCGCGGCATCACACCGAAACCGCCCGGATCCAGCAATACCCCTGAACCCTCATGCACTACCAGATACTGGTTGGAACGAACGCCGTCTTCTTCTCCGGGTTCACTTTCATTGAGCAGGATGAACTTGTGAGTTTCAGATTCGAACAGCTTGATGTTACGCATTCGTCCTCCCCGAGAAGCATAGGCATTATTTTATTATGGTCTTTGATGCTATCGGGTTTTAACACCCCGTGCAATTACCTTAAGGAAGGTATTTTGACCCGGCGGTGCGGGATTCTGCACGGGGCAGGTGCATCAGGGCGTTGCCGGTTGATATCCGATCTTACCGGGAGTCGGCGGCATCGGGGCGGCACGGAGTACGAAAATACCGGAGGCTTTCAATCTTCTATTCGAAATCCGATCTTGAGCGTGACCTGGTAGTGGGCAACTTTGCCATCCACGATATGCCCTCGTGTCTCGACCACTTCAAACCAGTCCATGTGCTTGACGCTGAGCGAGGCCTTGGCAATGGCATTGCGTATGGCTTCATCGGTGCCGTTCGTTGACGATCCGACCAGCTCGATAAGTTTGTATGTGTGCGGGGACATGACGTACTCCAATCCGGTTGGTATCAGAAAGCTTGCTTCGCGCACAATAATGCGCGGGATTAAACCCTTTGTCGATAGTACATTACAATGCGAGAAGATTGGCGCGGGATTCGGCAGGTAGTGCAAGGGCTCTCGCCTGCATTTCCCGCCGTGAGGCGGGTCGCCCCCCCCCCGGAGGAATAACTGCCTACAACAATTTCGTTCATCAACCTACAGGATAGGCTCTAAATGACTCATCACCTGCTACAGCTTCTGATCCACTGGGGAGTAATCATTTTCGCGCTGGGGGTGGCAAGCGCGATTTTTAACGGCATTTCCTTCTCCAGCAAGCAGGCGCTGATAGTCTCCGCGCTGGTGCTGGGGCTGGCCAACGCATTCATCCGGCCCATCCTGATATTTTTTACGCTGCCGCTCACGCTGCTGACGCTGGGCCTGTTCCTGCTGGTGATCAACGCGCTGATGATCATGCTGGTGTCCGCACTGGTGAAAGGCTTCAGGGTATCTGGTTTCTGGACGGCGTTTTTCGCCAGCATTTTCATTTCCCTCTTCAGCTACATCGTCGAGCAGTTCATCCCCGGCGGCGGCATCGTTTTCGTGCCCTTGCAGCCGGGGATGCCGATCACCGCGATTTAGGCCTCCTGCCCCAACGCCGCCGGCACAAGCGAATCGTCAGTGCTTTTTGATGTTGGCCTGCATATCGTCGATCAGGCGGGCCGCCCGGTCGCGCCCGCCGAGGCCGAAAGCGATCGCCAGCGCCAGGAATACCGCGCCGAACACGATCACGAACAGCGCCGTCAGCAGCTGGGTGCCGATATTGAGTTGCTCCAGCGCGACGAACAGCGCGAATAGCTGGATCGCGTATTCCGCCGATGTACTGATCGCCAATGCGCCCTCGAACTTGATGCCGTACAGCCAGGCGAACACCAGGCGGTTGATGAAACGCGCCAATAAAGTACCGAAAATCAGCACGAAAATGGCGCCTATGATGCGCGGCAGGTAATTGGCCACCGAGTTCAGCATGTCTGCGACTTCGCGCATGCCCAGCGCGTTGGCGCTGGTGATGATGAACAGCAGGATGACCATCCAGTACACTACTTCGCTGATGATACCGGCCAGCGTGAGGTCTATGCCGCCATGCTTGAGGAAGGCTTCCAGCCCCGATTTGCTGGCGAGGTTGTCGAACCTGGCCAGCTGCAGCAAGCGCCGGATGCCGGTGCGCGCCACCATCGCGATCACCCAGCCCACGAACAGGATGACGATTACGGCCAGCAGCTTGGGCAGAAATGCGGCCGCCTGCATCCAGAATTCATTGAGAGAAGTGAGAAAAATGTCGATTTGAGCCTGCACTGTGTTCTCCTTATCGAAAGTTCAAGTGAGAAATCGGAAACGCGTGAAGCGAAGGCTCCGGGGGAATGACCGGATGTGGTTTCCAGCGCATTTTTGCACACCCTCCCCAGGACGGCAAGGCTATGTTCTCTGCATTTTAAACCGTTGAGGCGAAATGGCTTTCATCAGTTTTACAGGCAAGGGGGCGGGCTCGTTTTCCAGTTCCGCCGCCAGCGCTTCCGCTGCCAGCATCGAAGTAATGAGACCGCGCGAACCATGGCCGGTGTTGACGTACAGGCTCGCAAAATCCGGCGACACCGCACCTACCAGAGGCAGGTAGTCCGCCACATTGCAGCGGCAGGACGCACGGCCGTCCAGCGTCTCCGGCTGCAAACCGCCTCCCCCCAGAATTTCATAAAACTTGGGCGCCAATTGTGCCAGCATGGCGAGATTTTCCAGGTTATCTAGCGCACGGACATCCATGGATTCTTCAAGGTTGCCATAGGTCGCGCCTATCGTATGCAGCCCACGACGAGCCGGCGCGGCATAGCCTTCGGTGCACAATACGGCCGCCAGGTCGGCGCTTTGCGCAGTGACCGGCAGATGGGTGACCTGGCCGCGGATCGAGCGCAGCGGCAGGTGCCTGGTTTGGGCAAAACGCATGGTATGGGCGGCGCAGGCGACGATCACTACCGGCGCCTGCGCCAGCAGGCCGTTCTCGCCATGGACTTGCCAGCCATTTTCGCAATGCTTCAGTTCGATGGCTTCCTGCCCGGTGCGTAGCGTAATACCCGGCATGTCCGACAATATCCGGCACAATGCCGGCGGATGCACCCAGCCGCTGCCGGGAAAATACAGTCCGCCGAAAGACAGTTCCACACCCGCGATCCGGCTGGCTTCTGCGCTATCCACGCTGCGCAGCAGTTCTTCCGGCAGGTCGAGGTCGAGCACGCATTTGAGGCGCGCAGCTTCATCCGCGTCGAACGCAAGCTGTATCAATCCGCATTGCCGCCAGCCGTCCTCGCCTTGCGGCAATAACCGCTGTAGTGTCCGCAGCGCATGCTGGTAGCCCGCCAGCGTGAATTCGCTCAACGGGCTCATCCTGGGCGAAAGGCGGGCGTACAGAATGCCTTGATGGTTGCCGGATGCCTCGGGTGCAAGCTGCGCATGGCGCTCGATCAGCGTCACCTGCCAGCCGCGTAATGCCAGGCTGTACGCCGAAGCGCTGCCCGCCAGGCCGCCGCCGATCACGACAGCTTCGCGCACAGGCTCAGGCAGGGCTTTATCGGCCATTCCGCTGAGTTTTCCGCACAGAATTTCGCGCTTTTTGCCATGGCCGGCCACTTTCCGCACCTCGAAGCCGGCGGCTTGCAGCCCGCGCCGTACGGCGCCGGCGCTGGTGAAGGTGGCAAAGCTGGCACCGGGAGCCGAACAATCCACCATCGCCTTGAATAGCGCATTGCTCCACATCTGCGGGTTTTTGGCCGGCGCGAAGCCGTCCAGGAACCAGGCATCGACGCGCGCCCGCAGTTGCGGCAAAGTGTCGGCCACGTCGCCTATCAGCAAGGTCAGCATCACCCGGCCCTGCGCGAACGTCATGCGGTGCCAGCCGCGCGCCGGGGCGCGATATTGCTCCAGCAGCTCTCCGGCCGGCTCGGCCAGCTCCGGCCACAGCGCCAGCGCGCGGCGTAAATCATCCGGCGGGATGGGATGCAGCTCGGCGCTGACGAAATGCAGCCGTGCGGATTTCGGCGCAATGCGATCCCACAGCTGCCAGGCGCAGAGAAAATTCAGGCCGGTGCCGAAGCCGGTTTCGCCGATAACGAACCGTGCGCCGTCCTGCAATTGCGCCCAGCGCTCCGCCAGCCGGTTCTGCCCGAGAAAAACATGCCGGGTTTCGGCGATGCCGGATTCGCGGGAGAAATAGATGTCGTGGTACTGCGAAGAGAAAGGCTGGCCATCCCGCCAGTCCAGAATCGGGCTGCTCATGCGCTCATTTTAAATTACAATCGGCAAAATAATATTCAGGGAAAAACTTCATGGCCGCGCTCGATATCAAACCCGTCCTCAAGTTCATGGTGGACAAGAACGGTTCCGACCTGTTTTTCAGTACCGGCGCGGCGATCAATATCGAAATCGAAGGCAAGGTCCTGCCCGTCAACAACCAGTTGATGGCACCGGGCATGGTCAAGGACATCGCCTATTCGCTGATGTCGCCGGAGCAGATCAAGGAGTTCGAGGAAACGCTGGAAATGAACTTCGCGCTCAGCGTCGACAACATCGGCCGCTTCCGCGTCAACGTCTACCGCCAGCGCGGCGAGGTATCGATGGTAATCCGCTTCATCAAGGGCGTGATTCCATCACTCGAAACCCTGGGCTTGCCGCCGGTGCTCAAGGATATCATCATGCGGCCGCGCGGGCTGGTGCTGGTGGTGGGCTCGACCGGTTCCGGCAAGTCCACCACGCTGGCGTCGATGATCGACTACCGCAACGAAAATACCAGCGGCCATATCCTGACGCTGGAAGATCCGATCGAGTTCGTCCACAACCACAAGAAATCGGTGGTCGACCAGCGCGAAGTCGGCATCGACACTCACTCTTTCGAAAACGGCCTGAAAAACGCGATGCGGCAGGCGCCGGACGTGATCCTGATCGGCGAAGTGCGCGACATGGCCGGCATGAAACATGCTCTGGCGTATGCTGAAACCGGCCACCTGTGCCTGGCGACGCTGCACGCCAACAACGCCAACCAGGCGATCGAACGCGTGATTTCGTTTTTCCCGCAGGATGAAAAAGCCGGCTTGCTGCTCGGGCTTTCGCTCAACCTGGTATCCATCATATCGCAGCGCCTGGTGCCGGGCACGCAGACCAAGCGCGTGGCCGCGATAGAAGTACTGATCAACTCGCCATATATCTCCGACCTGATCCAGAAGCAAAAGCTGGAGGAAATCAAGGAAGTGATGGCGAACAATACCGACATCGGCATGTGCACCTTCGACCAGTCGCTGTTCAAGCTCGCGACGGCGGGACGCATCAGCACGGAAGACGCGCTGCAGAACGCCGATTCGCGCAACGACCTTTCGCTCAAGCTGCGGCTGGCGGCGGAAGGCGCGCGTGCGGGGCTTTAGGGCCGTTTCAGCACCCGGCGTCAAGGCACAGAATTCATCAACCTGGCTCGAACGGCTATGGTGGTGCCGCCGATATCCGCCGCCAGATAGCGGATGCATTTGAGTGAATCTTCAGCCGTTATTTTCTCCGATACGACCGGAATACAATGCGGCGAGAACGATCATCGCGCCGCCTGCCCATTCACGGGCGGTCATTTCTTCTCCCGCCAGCAGGTAGGAGGATATTGCCGCCACCACCAGTTCGAACATGAAAATCACCGCGGCCTTGTTGGCGGGCGTGTGCGTGACGCCGAACTGCACCATCCAGGTAGTCGCCGCCAACGCCACGCCCATTGCCGTCATCAACATCCAGCTCGCCGGACTTAAAGTGGATACAGCCGGCATCGGCTGACGCTCGAACAGAAAAAACACCAGCGCGATCGCACACACGCCCGCCCACACCGACAGCGATTTGGCCTTGAGCGTCAACTGTCCCGCCCGGCGCGTCAACACATTGGTGGCGGCGAAGCCGACGCCGGCCGACAGCGCGATCCATTCCGCTCCGTTCTGCGGCAGTGGCCAGCCCCGCCCCTGCCACAGCATCGTGAACATGCCGGCCAGCGACAGCGCCATGATGGCCAGCCCCCTGGGGCCGACCTTCTCGTCGAGCAGCAGGCGCGCCAGCAGCAAGGTCCAGAGCGGCGCCAGATAGAACAGCAGCAACACCCGCATCACCTCGCCTTCCAATATCGCCAGCACGTAGCCGAGATTGGTCCAGCCGGCGGCAAGGCCGATCCAGATAGCCTCTCTGGGCACGCGCGCCAGGTCGCGCCAATGGCGGGCGAATAGAACGGCTCCCAGAATCAGCGCCATGCCGTAGGTGAGCAGGCTGGACTGTATGCCGGAAACGCCGGCCTGTTCCAGCAAGCGATAGGGGTACCAGATCAGCCCCCAGACCACGGCACCGGACAACAGGCCGAGAGTAGAAAATGCCGGATTTTTTGTTGTATGCGTCATGGCGACAAATCTAGCAGAAAAACGCAACTAGAGCCTGTTTAGCTGAACGGCAGAGCTCGGGCTTCTACGGTTATAATCAAATCTATGAACTCAAACCTATCCAAACTGCACCCCTACCCGTTCCAGAAACTGCGCGACCTGTTCCACGGCGTCCACCCCAACCAGTCGTTCAAGCCGGTCAACCTTTCCATCGGCGAACCCAAGCACGATACGCCGGCGTTCATCAAGCAGGCGCTGAGCGAAGGGCTGGGCGGGCTATCCCACTACCCGACCACGCTGGGCAATACGCCGCTGCGCCAGGCCATCGGCGATTGGCTTACGCGCCGCTATGCCATTCCCGCACTGGACATCGAAAAAGAGATCGTCCCCGTCAACGGCAGCCGCGAAGCGCTGTTCGCTTTCGCCCAGGCTGTGGTAGACACCAGCCGCAGCACTCCGGTCGTCATCAGCCCCAACCCGTTCTACCAGATCTACGAAGGCGCGGCGCTCTTGGCCGGCGCCGAACCGTATTTTCTCAACACGCTGCCGGACAATGGTTTCCGCATGGATTACGCCGGCGTGCCGGAAGCGGTATGGCAGCGCACCCAACTAATGTACGTGTGCTCGCCCGGCAACCCTACCGGCAAGGTGATGAACCTAGACGACTGGCGCGAGGCATTCGCGCTGGCCGACAAATACGGCTTCGTGATCGCTTCCGACGAGTGCTATTCGGAAATCTATTTCGACGAAGGGAATTCACCTTTAGGCGCATTGCAGGCCGCGCAGCAGTTGGGGCGCGACTATACCAACCTCGTCATGTTCAGCAGCCTCTCCAAGCGCTCCAACGTGCCCGGCATGCGCTCCGGCTTCGTCGCCGGCGATGTGAAAATCCTGGAGAAATTCCTGCTCTACCGCACCTATCAAGGCTGCGCGATGAACCCCGCGGTGCAGGCCGCCAGCGCCGCTGCCTGGAACGACGAAGCCCACGTTATCGAAAACCGCCGCCTCTACCGCGAAAAATTCGCCGCCGTCACCCCCCTGTTCAAGGAAGTGCTGGACATGGACATGCCGGACGCCGCGTTCTATCTGTGGGCGCGAACCAAGGGCTCGGATACCGAGTTCGCGCGGCAGCTGTACCGCGAATGCAACGTGATCGTGCTGCCGGGCAGCTATCTGGCGCGGGAAGCGCATGGGGTGAACCCAGGGGCGGGGTTTGTGCGGATTGCGCTGGTGGCGTCGCTGGATGAGTGTCTGGAGGCGGCGGAGCGGGTGAAAATGGCGCCTGCTTTGCGTTAGCCTTTACATGGCCTTTTCAGACATTTCTCCCATCGTGTCGGTGATTGCGCTTGCCGTCTCGCTGTTCACGTTGTGGTTCACCATTCTTCGGCGCGGCACTGTGCGCAGTACACATCCGTCGTTCATTGCCTTTCGCTATGACTTCGTCGGAAAAAACGTGCCGCAGGCCAAGATATTCTTTCGTGCGCTGCTCTTCAGTACAAGTAAGCGCGGTCAGGTCATCGAAAGTCTCTTCCTCCGTGTTCGCGAGGGCTCACGCCAAGCAGAGTTTTCGTTCTGGGGCCTAGGGGACAAAGACCTCATTCGCGGCAGCGGCCTGTTCATCCCCGACACCGGAGTGGCCACGAACCACCACTTCAACCCAGTTGACGCCAAAACCCTTTTTATCTTCTCGCAAGGCTCATATTCCTTGGAGCTTATGGCGAAACTCGTCGGTAGAGATCACCTAGTTTCGCTATGGAACGTAAAGCTCGAAATGCCTGCTGGGGTGTTTGGTTCCACCATCGCTCGGGAAACGGCGGTATTTTACAGTTGGTCGCCAGAACAGCGGTGCTATGTAGCGTCAGTCGAAAAACGGTTGGGCTCTGTTCATGCGCTTTCCGATACGCAGGACTAATCCGACAGTCAACTGGACACTGTGTGATAAAGCTGGACAAATAAATGGGGTCGAAGCCACCCCTCCACGTGTAGGAAATTACGCTCAATAATTAATTAGGGTCTTAGGAAGCAAAGCACCGATTAAGGTGTGATAACTTCCTAAGATTCGCGCTCGTATCTCCGAGTCCTGCGAGTTGGAGTCGCCGCTGCAAGGCGCGGTGGAAGTCGATGAGTCGTACTTCGGGGCGCACCGTGTGCGTGGCAAGCGTGGTCGTGGGGCCTATGGCAAGACCATCGTGTTTGGTTTGCTGAAGCGGCACG
>NZ_DASXVH010000022.1:0-2084 GCF_036504375.1 Novimethylophilus sp. | reverse complement strand
GGATACGACATGAATGATCGCGAGTCAGTCAGCATGCCCACGAAACGCGAGAGCAGGCCGGCATTGGAAAGCGCGTTCATCTGCCACTCCATGGACTCCTTCTGATCGAGGAACCACCAGCCGCTGCCGAACTGCATCTTGCCGGCGATCTTGCCGTCCTGAAAATTGCCGACCATGGTCGCCAGCGTGTAATTGTCCTTCGGGTTCAGGTTGTAGACGATCGTCTTGGGCAGCGCGTCTTCCTGACTGAGGCGATCCAGGTAGGCCGCCAGTGCGTCCGCCTGCGCCCAGTCACCGATGGAATCGAAACCTGTATCAGGTCCGATTTTCGCCACCATGCTGGTGTTCGCGCTACGCAGCGCACCGAGGTGCATCTGCTTGGTCCAGCCCTTTTCCGCATCAAGCCGGCCAAAGAACAGCATCAGGTACGAAGCGAATTGCGCGTGCTCCTGCGGTCCAGCGGCAAGACCCTTGCGGGCTTTGTTAAAGATGGCGGCGGCAACGGCGTCGGAACAGAAATCCGCGAAACAGTGATTGATACCGTGATCGGAGAGGCGGCCGCCCATGCTGTGGAAGAAATCATGACGGCTGCGCAGCGCGTCGAGCAAATTGTTAAGTGTCGCAATGTCCTGTTTGGCCGCAGCGGCAAGTTTATCGAGCCAGGGATTGAAGACTTCCGGCTGATTGACGTTGAAGGCCTTGTCCGGGCGGAAGGTCGGGAAGACCCGCGTAGGGAGACCGGAGGCCGCGATCTGCTTGTGATACCCGAGATGGTCGGTCGGATCGTCGGTGGTGCACAGCGCTTTCACCTTGAACTTTTTCAGAATGCCGTGCGCGGTCAGATCATCGGTTGCAAGCAGCGCGTTGGAGCGTTCCCAAATCGCCGGAGCGGTCTTTTCGTTGAGCAGTTCTTCGATGCCGAAGTAGCGCTTCAGTTCGAGATGCGTCCAGTGATAGAGCGGATTGCGCAATGTGTGCGGCACTGTCCTGGCCCAGGCATTGAACTTCTCGACGGGCGCGGCGGCCCCCGTGCAGAAGCTCTCGTCTGTGCCATTGGCACGCATCGCGCGCCATTTGTAATGATCGCCTTCCAGCCAGATCTCGAACAGGTTGGCGAAGCGCCGGTTTTCGGCCACGTCCTTTGGAGGCAGGTGGCAATGGTAATCCAGAATCGGCTGTTCCGCGGCGTACGTGTGATAGAGTTTGCGCGCCGTCTTCGTTGCTAGCAGGAAATCATCGTGGATAAAGGGCATTTTGGGATTCCTTAAGCAGTATACCCCGATCATCTTTCATCATGATTGTTATGATCAGGCTCTCAGAAAAACGGGTGCTGAATTACGATACGCTCCGAAGATCGAGGAGCCCAGAGCCGGTGCAGCCCGCCGAGAAATCGTTTTCGCATACGCCGGTATACTGTAGGTAGTGGCCATGTTTACGAAACTACTGATGTTTTTCGTCTGCCTCAACCTGTTGCCGGCAGCCGACCAGGCCTCGCGCCAGATGGCGCGTGACTACCTCAAAGAGCTGATCGAAATCGACACGACAGACTCTCACGGTGACGTGACTCGCGCAGCCAATGCCATGGCACGGCGACTGCTCGATGCGGGTTTTCCGGCCGGTGATGTTGCGGTGGTGGGAGCGGCTCCTAACAGGGGGAATGTAATCGCCCGGCTGCGCGGCACCGGCAAGGGTAAGCCGGTTCTGTTCCTCGCGCACTTGGATGTGGTGGAAGCGCGCCGGACGGACTGGAGCACGGATCCATTTACGCTTGTAGAAAAAGATGGTTACTTCTATGGGCGTGGGACCACTGACGATAAAAGCGGCGCGGCCCTGTTTGCGGTGGCGTTCGCCCAACTGAAGCTGGAAGGTTATCGCCCGCAACGGGATTTGATTCTGGCGCTTACAACCGGCGAGGAATCCGGCGACGGCAATGGAGTCAAATGGCTGCTCGCGAATAGCCGCTCGCTGATTGATGCCGAGTACTGCATCAATGCCGATGCCGGCGGTGGCCAGATCAGAAAAGGGAAGCGGCTCGCGTTCGCGATTCAGGCTGCCGAAAAGGGCTATGCGACTTTCCGAATCAC
>NZ_DASXVH010000021.1:0-25275 GCF_036504375.1 Novimethylophilus sp. | reverse complement strand
CGGCAGTTGAACTCCAGTCAGAGCGCGCTGACGACCGCGTTGCAGCGTCTATCTTCCGGCTTGCGGATTAATTCCGCCAAGGATGATGCCGCAGGTCTGGCAATTTCTGAACGTTTTACCACCCAAATCCGCGGCCAGGATCAGGCGCGACGCAATGCCAACGATGGCGTGTCACTGGCACAGACGGCCGAAGGCTCGATGGAGCAGATGGGCAACCTGATGCAGCGTATTCGTGAACTGGCTGTGCAGTCGGCCAACGCAACCAATACCGCTTCCGACCGCCAGGCGCTGAATCAGGAAGCGGCGCAGCTGAACCAAGAGCTGAACCGTTTCGCAAGTTCCACCGACTTCAACGGCCAGAAGCTGTTCGACGGCACATTCGGTTCCGCAGTGTATCAAGTCGGCGCCAATGCCAACCAAACCATCACCGCAACGACCGCCAACTTCCTGACTACCCAATACGGTGCTTATGAAGTGGGTACGCAAGGAACGCGTAGCGTAGCTGCTTCGAGCACGGACGTGACCGGTACCGGCGCAACGGGCTCGGTAGTGAGCACGGCTGGCGGCCTCACCGTCAAGGGCGCGGCGGCGAGCGGTGCTACCGGTAACCTGGCGGTTTCGGCTTCTGCCCGTGATGTGGCTCTTGCCGTTAATGCGCAAAGCCAGACTGGCGTGCAAGCTGCGGCATTTACCGAAACCACGCTGACTTTTGGCGCATCCGGCAGCTTCTCGCTGAGCGTGTTTGGCTCCAATACTTCTACCGCGGCGACAGTATCCTTTGCGATCGGCGGCACGTCCGGTGCGAACAATCTCTCGCAAGCGGTTTCTGCATTTAATAATGCGGCGGGCGCGACAGGTGTTACTGCCAGGCTGAATACCGGCAATACCGGCATCGTTCTGACCCAGTCTGACGGCTACAATATCAACCTTACTGCTGCTGATACTGCCGGGGCGGCTGGCAGCATCACGGCTGGTGGCGTTACGCTGGCGGCGACAACTGCCGGTAATCTTACTATCGGTGGGCAAGTCAGTCTGGACTCGGACAAATCGTATTCGCTGGTCAGTACCGGTGTTGCACTGACCTCCGGCGCGTTCGGTGCCGCTTTGGCTGCCAGTGGAACGGTTGCTGCATCGCTGCAGGCTGTTTCGACCATCGATATCACCACCGCTGTGGGTGCGACGCAAGCTCTGCGTATTGCCGACCAGGCGCTGACCACCATCAACGGCCAACGCTCCGCTTACGGTGCGCTGCAAAACCGCTTCCAGGCGACCATTACCAACCTGCAAACGACCACGGAGAATATATCCTCCGCGCGTAGCCGGATTCGCGATGCGGACTTCGCGGCGGAAACCGCCAACCTGACCCGCGCGCAGATTCTGCAACAGGCTGGTGTGGCGATGCTGGCGCAAGCCAACGCGCTGCCCAACCAGGTGCTGAGCTTGTTGAGGTAAGAAGGTAGCTGGCATGACCATTCCTGGTTGGGGGTTCGCTCCTGACCAGGAATTCTGCTTTTGAGAGGAGAAATAAAATGCAGGTTTCTCTACGTGATTCGGTTGGCCATGTGCCGTCGCAGTCGCATTCTAGTGATGCAGGCTCTCAACGGCGCATCGTTTCGACGGAGGTGGCTAATGCCTCTGCTGCAAATGTCGAGTTGCTTTCACAGGCTGTGCAGCCAGTCGGTAATACGGTGGATGTATCCGTGCTGAAAAATATGGTCGACGACCTGAATCATGCGGTCAAAATCATATCAAGCAATCTTGAGTTTTCGGTGGATGAAGATACCGATATCAGCGTGATCAAAGTAGTCGATTCCGACAGCAATGAGGTAATCCGTCAGATTCCCTCCAAGGAAGTCATTGCGATAGCCAAGGCGCTTGATCAGCTCAAGGGCTTGTTGGTAAAAGATAAAGTCTGACAATCTCCGATGAACGGAATAAATTGGCGATATGTCCAATTTAGTTAAAATTCGTTCGGAAGGGCTTCAAGAAGTTCTCGATTGAGCCGATAATCTGGAAACAAGAATTTATTCTGGAGCGATAAAATGGCACTTTCATCCCCTGGCATCGGTTCCAATCTGGACGTCAATGCCATCGTCTCGCAGTTGATGCAACTGGAAAAGCAGCCGGTGACATTGCTGAATGCCAAGGAGGCTGCATATCAGGCGCGATTGACTGCCTATGGTACATTGAAAGGCGCGTTGTCTTCCTTTCAGTCTTCGGTGCGGGGACTGCTGGATGCATCCCAGTTTATGGGGCTCAAGGCAACGCCTGCCGATGCCACCATCGCTTCCGCATCGGCGAGCAGTACCGCCGTTGCGGGAAACTACGCCATTAATATTACCAAGCTGGCGCAATCACAGAAATTAATTGCCGCAGGGCAGGCAAGCAGCACCAGCGCAATCGGGGCGGGCACCAGTACAACATTAACCTTCGATTTCGGCACCATTAGCGGCGGTACATTCAGCGCTTATGTTCCGGCAACCGGCGCAGGGGGAACTTACACCGGCGCTACTTTTGCCAGCAGCGGCTCCGGCATCAAGACCGTCACCATCAATTCCACCAATAATTCGTTAGCCGGGATACGCGACGCGATCAATAGCGCGGGAATCGGCGTCAGGGCTTCGATCATCAATGACGGAGGCGCATCGCCTTACCGTCTGGTGCTGTCCGCTGAAAAATCGGGCAGCGCCAGCAGCCTCAAGATTAGCGTGAGCGGCGACGCGACAATTTCCACATTGCTGGCGCACGACCCCGCCGCAACACAGCGTTTGCAGGAAACCGTCACCGCGCAAAATACCGAGATGACGGTGGATGGTGTATTCGTCAGCAAGGCCAGCACCAGTATTACCGACGTCATCAGTGGCGTGACATTGAATGCGCTGGCAGTGGGAACGACCAAGATATCGGTTGCACGGGATACGTCATCGGTACAGTCGGCGGTGCAGAATTTCGTAAAAGCCTACAACACTGTGAGCAAGAACTTGAAAGACTCCAGTGCCTATAACGCAGATACCAAGCAGGCTGCAATTCTGCAAGGAGAATTTACCGTACAGTCGATCCAGCGCCAGTTGCGCTCGGTGCTCAACACGGCACTACCGGGCGGCGGCGCTTTGACCACGCTTTCCCAGCTGGGCGTTTCTTTCCAGAAAGACGGCACTCTGGCGCTTGATTCAGTCAAGCTTCAAAAAGCGATGGACAACAATTTTGCAGACATCGCGGGTGTTTTTGCCGCGATAGGCAAGGCCAGCGACAGCCTGATCAGTTACGTCGATTCGACTTCGGCGACCAAGGCGGGCATTTATGCCGTCAATATTACCCAACTGGCAACCCAGGGCAAGGTTGTCGGTTCAGCCGCGGCAGGGCTCACGATCACAGCCGGCGTCAATGATGCGCTGAGCGTAACGGTGAACGGCGTGACGGCTGCGATTACCCTTTCTGCCAACACCTATACCGCGGCAACGTTGGCGACGGAAGTCCAATCCAAGATCAATGGCGCTTCCGCATTTTCGGGCGCAGGCATTTCGGTAGCCGTAACCCAGTCTGCGGGCACGTTTAGTATTACCTCGAACGGTTATGGATCGACTTCGAATGTCACGGTTTTCGGCAACGGTGCGACAAATCTCCTGGGGGCAATCCCAACCTCTACCGTGGGCTTGGATGTCGCAGGCAAGATTAATGGCGTAACTGCATCAGGCTCAGGTCAATATCTGAAAGGAGCCGTCGGCGACGCCAGCGAAGGATTGAGACTTCTTGTCACCGGGGGGGCGCTAGGAAGCCGTGGCAATGTGAACTTCTCCCGGGGCTATGCCGATCAGCTCGATAAGCTGCTGTCCAAAGTCCTGGACAGCAAGGGGATTCTGAACAATCGCACGGATGGCATCAGCCGCAGCATCAAGGATATCGGCTCCAGGCGGGATGTGCTGAACCGGCGCCTGGTGGATGTCGAAGCCCGCTACAGAAAGCAGTTTACCGCGCTGGATACCCTGATGAGCCGTATGACGCAAACCAGTAGCTTCTTGACTCAGCAGTTGGCCAGCCTGCCAAAATTAAGTTGATACCCAGGCAAAACCCGATTCCGGAGAAAACATACATGAATGCAATGTCACGTAATGCATTGAATACCTATTCGCAAATTGGCCTTGAAACCAGTATTGGCAATGCTAATCCGCACAAGCTGATCATGATGCTTTTCGATGGTGCGATCCTCGCGCTTTCTCATGCCAAGGTTCACATGCAGCAAGGCAACGTGGCGGCAAAAGGGGCTTCGATCTCCAAGGCGATCGCGATTATCGATGACGGATTGGGCGTCAGCCTGGATGAGGAGGCTGGAGGCGAACTGGCAGGCAATCTGAGGGCATTGTACGAATACATGAGCAATCGCCTGCTGATGGCCAATCTGAAAAACGATGCGGAGGGAGTGGACGAGGTGGCCCGTTTGCTGGGTGAACTCAAAAGCGCCTGGGAGGGTATTGGCCGGCAGCCTCATCTTAATACGCCTATCGCCAAGGAATCAGAAGCGGTTGCGGCGCGGCCGTCCATGAGCTACGGCAAAGCCTGATATGGCACAAACCGATCCGGTCGTACAAACTTACGAAGCGGCGGCGCGACTGTCCCGGCAAATGCTGGTAGCTGCGCAGCGCGGGGAATGGGAAGTATTGATCGATCTGGAAAACCAGCGAGCTTCTGTGTTGTCAAACATGATGGCCGAAAAAAATCGAGGCGCAATTCCGGATTCGATCGCAGAACAAGTGCTTGGGCTGATCAATTCAATTTTGGCAATGGATACTGAAACTCGTGCTTTGACGGTCTTATGGAGTGGTGAGCTTCATCAATTGCTGGGCAGTATCGACACCGAACGCAAGCTATCGCAGGCGTACGGTCCATAATCCTTGGATTGGGTTCGTGGATCAACTGGACGGCAACCCAATGATGGATTATTTGACCTTACACGAATACTCGGCAGCAACCGACCCGGTACGCGGCCCGGGGCATTCGATGCCCATTCTTCCTGGACATGGCGATTCCAAAGCCATGGAATATTGGGAAGAAGAACTGCATAAACGCCGGCAACGCAGGCGCCCGCCAATCGCACCCGAAAAACCGCCCAAGGAAAAACCCTCAGACGATAGCCATCATATAGATGGGTATGCCTGATGTGATAACATCATCGACATTGATGTACGGAGCTTGCATTGGAAGCAATTGTCATTACCTGGCGTGAGCTGTTGCTTGTCATTGCCGTCGTTCTCGCCGTTTATATCGCCGAAATGCTGCTGGTGATGCGTGCCAGCGGCAGCCTGCGCAAGCCGCGCTGGCTGGGTATGATTCAGGAAAAAAAAGCCGAGGCAGAGCTGCGCCGTGAGCTGGAGGCATTGCGTGAACGGGTCGCGCGGCTGGAATCAAGCATCAAGGCGGGTGGCGGAGATGAGGAGGATACTCCCTACAACCGTGCCATCCTGATGGCTCGCCATGGGCATGATGCCAAGCGGCTTGCCGAAGAGTGCGGTATTTCACGTGGCGAAGCTGAACTGATCGTTTCAATGCAGAAACGATGATACACAACGACATCCAGAACCAACTGGCGCTGCTGGTAAAGACTTCGGCGCCGCCGTTGATCGAGGTCGCGCAAAGCCCCGCAGAGACCCCGCAGTGGACGCCTGGGCAGCGCGTGCCGGCCTTCGTCATCGCCAGCCTTCCCAATGGGCGGTTTCAGGTTCAGGTTGAAGAGCAGATCCTGGATATGAACTTGCCGCGCAATGCGGAGCCGGGCCAGAAACTGGAGCTGACCTATCTCACTTCTTCGCCGCGCCTGACGTTTGCGATGTCGCAGGATATGGAAAGAGCCCTGCCTTCCAATAGCGGCGTCAGCTTGAGTGAGACGGCAAAATTCCTCGGTGCGTTGCTGCAGCGCGGCAATACGGAAAATGGCGGAACCTCCGCTTTGGCGCGCTCCGCTGTGGTGTTGCCTGGCGCTCCGGCTGCCATGCAGGATTTCGCCGCCGCCTTGCGCGCGGCGGTATCTCAAAGCGGCTTGTTCTACGAATCCCATCAGGCCCAGTGGGTTACTGGTGAGCGCAGCTTGACTGCTCTTCTGCAAGAACCGCAGGCGCGCCTCCCGGGGGCGAATGATCCGCTGCAAAAAAGCCAGGCAGACGGTCAGCCTGGCCTGGCGCCATCTTTTCCCAAGGGAGGAGTTCTGGCCGATGCAGTCGGAAATTTGCCATTGATGCAGGGGCTGGGACAACATGATTCCAGTACTGGAGCGAACCTGCCGCGGGATCTGGTGCATCCGCAAGCCGCCCCCCTGGTGCATCAGCAGTTGGAAACCCTGGATACGCGACAGATCGTATGGCAAGGGCAGGTATGGCCGGGGCAGGAGATGGACTGGAGAATCGAGGAAGACGAATCTCGCCACGCGACCGCCGATGAAGATGAATCGCAGTGGCGCACCAGACTGCATCTGGTACTGCCTGGCTTGGGCGGAGTAACCGCGCGCCTGGCTATTGCAGCCAGCGGCGTTCGCATAGAAATGGTCGCGGAACGGGGTGATAGCGCAGCGCTGTTACGCGGCGACGCCAGCCGGCTGGCAGTTTCCATGGAGGCTTCCGGGCTTAAAGTGGCGGGCCTGACGGTGCGCGAAGATGGCAGAACCTAAGCCGCGCCAACTCACTGCGGTAGCGCTGGCCTATCAGGCCGGCACCAGCGCTCCGCGCGTGACCGCCAAGGGACGTGGGCTGCTCGCGGAGGCCATTATTGAGAAAGCGCGCGAGGCCGGGGTTTACGTGCACGAATCGCCGGAACTGGTCTCTCTGCTGATGCAGGTGGATCTCGATCAGCATATTCCGCCGGAACTCTACATTGCGGTGGCCGAACTGCTGGCCTGGCTATACCGGCTGGAGCACGGCCAGACAGGGTTACCCCTGCAGCAGCCCCAATAAATCCTGTTCGATCTGGCGCGCCGACTCTCGTGGCAGCGCCTGTCCGTTTCTGCCTGAAATAACAAACATATCTTCTGCGCGGTTTCCCAGCGTGTTGATTCTGGCTGCATGCAGGCTGGCGCCGTGCCTCAGCAGAATATGCGCAACGTGCGAAAGCAGGCCGGGCCGGTCGCCGGCAACAAGGGATAGCACATGGCAGGCTGATTTCCCCTCCGGTTTGACGCTGACTTCCGGAGCGATCGGAAAATGCTTGAGCCTGCGGCTGATGCGGCCGTCCAGCGGCGGTTCGGGCGGCGTGGCGGCAGTGAGTTTGGCGGTCAATTCACGTTCGATATAGGCGATGAGGTCGCTGTAGCGTACCGAACGATCGCTTTCGTCCAGCACCAGAAAGCTATCCAGCGCGTAGCCGTGCCGTGTGGTATGGATGCGGGCCTCGACGATGTTATAGCCCAGCCGTTCGAAAAAACCGCAGATTCTCGCAAACAGGTCGTCCCGGTCGCGAGCGTAAATCATCGCCTGGATGCCATCGCCGGCCGGCGATAAGCGGGTACGGACAATGGGTTGTGCGGTTTCTACATGGGTGAGCAGCAGCCTGGTTTGCCAGGCGATTTCCTTGGCTTCCAAGCGCTGAAAATAGATGTCGTCCAGCTTTTCCCATAACGGCTGGCAGGCGAGCTTGGAAATGCCGTAACAATTCAGGATTTCAAGCGCTTTTGTCTGCTTGTCGGCTATCTCGTTTTCAATATCCACCTGGTCACCGTGAAGCTGGCGCAACGCGGCATGGTAGAGGTTTTCCAGCAACCGGCTTTTCCACGCATTCCATACGCCGGGACTGGTGCCGCGGATATCGGCCACCGTCAGCAGATAAAGCGCATTGAGATGGCGCGCGTTCCCCATTTTTTCTGCAAAGGCTGCGATTACTTCCGGATCGCCGATATCCTTCTGTTGGGCGGTCGCAGACATGGCCAGATGATTTTGCACCAGCCACGCGACCAGTTCATGGTCCTGCCCGGGCAAGTCATGCCGTCGACAGAAATCCTGCGCATCTTGCGCCCCCAATGTCGAATGATCCCCGCCGCGCCCTTTCGCGATATCATGGAACAGCACGGCTAGGTAAAGCACTTCCGGCCTTTCGAATTCGCCGAACAGACGGCTGCAGAGCGGAAACTCATGCGCGTGGGCAGTGACTGAAAAGCGACGCAGATTGCGCAATACGTTCAGCGTATGTTCGTCGACCGTGTAAACGTGGAACAGGTCGTGCTGCATCTGCCCGGTAATGCGCCCGAACGCCGGAATGTAGCGGCCCAGGATGTCGTAGCGGTGCATGCGGCGCAGCGTATGCAATATACCGACGGGTGCCCGCAGGATTTGCATGAAGCGTTTGCGGTTGCCGGCATCGGCGCGAAACGCGACATTGATACTATGCCGTGCCTGCCATAGCGCGCGTATGGTCGCGGGGCTGATCCCGGACAGCTCCGGATGCTGCTGCAGTGTCAGAAAACATTGCAGGATCATTGCCGGATTGCGCTGGAACAGATCCGATGAGCGGCTTTCCAGCAATTTGCCGCGCGCCTGGAAATTCTTACCGAGCACAACCGGGGCAATATCGCTCGCTGCGATTTTTTCTTTCAGCGATTGCAGCAGGATTTCGTTCATCAGGCTGACGAAGCGCGCGCTGCGATAAAAACGCTGCATCAGATGCTCGCTGCGCTTCATGCCCAGTTCGCGCGCGAGCGTATCCTGGTGGTCGAACAGCAGCCGGTCTTCGCGCCTGTTGGAGAGGTAATGCAGACGGATGCGCAGGTCCTGCAGCAGCCGTTCGTTGCTGCGGATCCGGCGGGCTTCCTGCGCGCTGATCAGCTCGCTTTTAACCAGGCCGTTCCAGGAGGCCGGCAGGCTGGCGGCGCGGGTAACCCATAATATGTTCTGCAGGTCGCGCAGCCCGCCCGGACTCTCTTTCAGGTTGGGTTCCAGATTGTAGGCGGTATCGTTGAAGCGGTTATGCCGCCGGGTTTGTTCGCGCAGTTTGGCTTCAAAAAATACGGAAGGATTCAGCACCGTTGCAACTGCCCTGGTAAATTCGCGATAAGCTCTCCGGCTTCCCGCCAAGAGACGCGCTTCCATCAGGTTGGTCAGCACGGTGACATCTTTCCTGGCTTCTTCCAGGCATTCCGGCAGGGTGCGCACGCTATGCCCGATCGCAAGGCCGACATCCCAGAACAGCCCGACCAGTTTTTCCAGCACGGATTCCAGTGCCGCCTCCCGGCCTTCAGGCAGCAGAAAAAGAATATCCACGTCGGATTGTGGAAACAGCTCGCCGCGCCCGTACCCTCCCACCGCGATCAGGCAAAAGTCGGGCGGCAGGCTGAACTGCACCCAGACTTCGCGCAGCAGGGCATCCACGAGGCGGCATTGGCCGTGCAACAGGTGTATGGTATCGCCGGTTTTCTCGAAATCCCGGCGCAGGTTTTTGCGGCCGGTCTGAAGCTGGCTGCGCCAGAATGCTGCTGTCTGGGTCTGTACGGCAGCGGGCTGCATGATTAGCCGGCCAGCGGACTGGGGAGGCTGCCTGCGGAAATGGTGAGCACTTCATATCCGTCATCTGTCACCAGTATGGTGTGCTCCCATTGGGCGGAGAGGCTATGGTCTTTGGTGACGATGGTCCAGCCGTCGCCCAGCTGGCGGATATCGCGCTTGCCTGCGTTAATCATGGGCTCAATGGTGAAGATCATGCCGGTTTGCAGTTTGAGCCCGGTGCCCGGTTTGCCATAATGCAGCACCTGTGGGTCTTCGTGAAATTTCTTGCCGATGCCGTGGCCGCAAAATTCGCGGACCACCGAATAGCCACTTTTTTCCGCGAATACCTGAATCGCATGGCCGATGTCGCCCAGCGTCGCACCGGGTTTGACCTGTTGTATCCCCAGCCACATGCATTCATGGGTGATTTCGCATAACCTCCTGGCCTGGATGGATGGCTCGCCGACGCAGAACATCCGGCTGGTATCGCCGTGGTAGCCATCTTTAATGGTCGTGATGTCGAGGTTGACGATGTCGCCGTTTTTCAGCTTCTTGTCGCCCGGCACGCCGTGGCAGACCTGGTGGTTGATCGAGGTGCAGATCGACTTGGGGTAGGGGCGGTGGCCGGGCGGGGCGTAATTGAGCGGCGCGGGAATGCAGCCCTGCTCGTGCACCATGTAGTCATGGCAGAGCTTGTCCAATTCTTCAGTGGTCACCCCTGGCTTGACGAACGGGGTAACGTAATCGAGCACCTCGCCGGCCAGTCGGCCGGCAATGCGCATTTTTTCGATGTCCTGCGAATTCTTGATGGTGATGGCCATGACGCATAACAGGCGGTAAACGTTGATCCGCCTTGAATGGGAACGGGTGCTTATGTTAACATACGCGGCCTTTTCATGAAGAGAAGGCAATTCACACATGCGCCACGTACAGGGTGCCCGGATTAATGCCGGGTTGCTGCGGCGTATGGAGGATCTAACCCTTACAGGAGATTAAAATGTCAGTAACCATGCGTCAAATGCTGGAGGCGGGCGTCCATTTCGGCCACCAGACCCGCTACTGGAACCCTAAGATGGCCCCGTTCATCTTCGGCGACCGCAACAAGATTCATATCGTCAACCTGGAAAAAACCCTGCCGATGTTCGAGGATGCGCTCAAGTATGTGCGTCAGGTCGCGGCCAGCAAGGGTCGTATCCTGTTTGTCGGCACCAAGCGCCAGGCGCGCGACATCGTCAAGGAAGAAGCCGTCCGTGCCGGCTGCTCCTACGTCAACCATCGCTGGCTGGGTGGCATGCTCACCAACTACAAGACCGTCAAGCAATCCATCAAGCGCCTGCGCGATTACGAAGCCATGGTGGCGGACGGCAGCATCGAGCGCGTCAGCAAGAAGGAAGCGCTGAACCTCAAACGCGAAATGGAAAAGCTGGAACGCTCCATCGGCGGCATCAAGGACATGGGCGGCCTGCCTGACGCCATTTTCATCATCGACGTTGGCCATGAGTCCGGCGCGGTGACCGAAGCCGGCAAGCTGGGTATCCCGGTGATCGGCGTGGTCGACACCAACAACAGCATCGACGGCGTGACCTACATCATTCCGGGTAACGATGACTCCAGCCGCGCCATCACGCTGTATGCCCGCGGCGTTGCCGATGCGGTGCTCGAAGGCCGTGCGCAAAGCCTGGCCGAAGTCGTCAAGATGGTGGCACCGGAAGAAGAGTTCGTCGAGGTCGAAGAGGGCGCGGCGAAGTAAGAGCTTCCCAAAAAGGGGCGTCTCGCCCCTTTTTTTATACCGTAATTTTGCTTTAATTGAAGATTTTCAAGGAGTAATAGCATGGCGGAAATTACCGCAAGCATGGTGAAGGATCTGCGCGAGCGCACCGATGCACCGATGATGGACTGCAAGAAGGCGCTGTCCGAAGCCGAAGGTGATATGGCTCGCGCCGAGGAAATCTTGCGCGTACGCTTCGGCAACAAGGCCAGCAAGGCCGCCGGCCGCGTTGCCGCCGAAGGTACCGTAGGCATTTACATCGGCGCCGACGGCAAGCAAGGCGCGATGGTGGAAGTGAACTGCGAGACCGATTTCGTCGCCAAGAACGACGATTTCCTGGCGCTGACCCGCAATGCGGCCGAACTGGTGTCCAGGCACAATCCCGCCGACGTGGCAGCGCTGTCCGCACTGAAGATCGGCGACTCCACCGTGGACGAAGTGCGCGCCCAGTTGGTCGGCAAGATCGGCGAGAACATGACGATTCGCCGTTTCGTCAAGTTCGATGCCCAAGGCAAGTTGGCGAGCTATGTGCATGGCGGCAAGATCGGCGTGGTGGTGGACGTGGTGGGCGGCGACGAAACGCTGGCCAAGGATATCGCGATGCATGTCGCCGCGGCCAAGCCGAAGTCTCTGGACGCCACCGGCGTTTCCCAGGACCTGATCGACACCGAGCGTCGCGTTGCAATTGAAAAGGCGCGCGAAGCCGGCAAACCCGAAGCGATGCTGGAAAAGATCGCCGACGGCACGGTGCAGAAATTCCTCAAGGAAGTGACCTTGCTGAACCAGCCGTTTGTCAAGGACGACAAGCAGACCATCGAGCAATTGCTCAAGTCCAGGGGTGCCAGCGTGGCCGGCTTCTCGATGTTCGTCGTCGGCGAAGGCATCGAAAAGATCGTGACCGACTTCGCAGCCGAAGTGGCTGCCGCAGCCAAGGGTTGATAACTCCTATGACTGTTGCTCCCGCTTACAAGCGTATCCTGCTCAAGCTGTCCGGCGAAGCCCTGATGGGCAGCGACAGTTACGGCATTAATCGCGAAACCATCGAACGCATAGTGGCCGAGGTCAAGGAGGTCGTCGATCTTGGTGTGCAGGTGGCGGTAGTGATAGGCGGTGGCAACATCTTCCGCGGCGTGGCTCCGGCTGCAGCCGGAATGGACCGTGCCACCGCGGATTACATGGGCATGATGGCGACCGTGATGAACGCGCTGGCGTTGCAGGATGCGATGCGCCGCGTCGATCTGGTGAGCCGCGTGCAATCGGCATTGACCATCGAGCAGGTCGCCGAGCCTTATATTCGCGGCAAGGCGATGCGTTATCTGGAAGAGGGCAAGGTGGTGATTTTCGGCGCCGGTACCGGCAACCCGTTTTTCACCACCGATACCGCAGCTGCATTACGCGGTATGGAAATGAACGCCGACATCGTGCTCAAGGCCACCAAGGTGGACGGCGTGTATACCGAAGATCCGAAGACGCATCCCGATGCGATGCGCTACAAGACGCTGACTTTCGACGAAGCTATCGTGCGGAATCTGAAAGTGATGGATGCGACGGCGCTGACCCTGTGTCGTGACCAGAAGCTGCCGATCAACGTGTTCAGCATTTTCAAGCAGGGCGCGCTCAAGCGCGTGGTGATGGGTGAGGACGAGGGAACGCTCGTTTCTCCTTGATTCAGTTAGAGGTGTTAAATGATCAATGACGTCAAGCAGTCCACCGAACAAAAAATGCAGAAGTCTCTTGATGCACTCAAGATCGACCTCGGCAAGGTGCGCACCGGCCGTGCCCATACCGGCATCCTCGATCATGTGCAGGTGGATTATTACGGCAGCCTGATGCCGATCAATCAAGTGGCCAATATCAATCTGGCTGACGCACGTACCATTACTGTGCAGCCGTGGGAAAAAAACCTGATCGCCAAGGTCGAAAAGGCCATTCGCGACGCTGACCTCGGCCTCAACCCCTCCACCAACGGCGACGTGATCCGCGTGCCGATGCCGGCGCTCACCGAAGAGCGCCGCAAGGACCTCATCAAGGTCGTGCGCGGCGAGGCCGAAAGCGCCAAGGTGGCGGTGCGCAGCGTACGCCGCGATTCCAACGAAGCGCTCAAAAAGCTGCTCAAGGACAAGGAAATCGGCGAGGACGAAGAGCGTCGCGCCCAGGACGAAATCCAGAAGCTTACCGACAGGTTTGTCGCCGAAATCGACAAGGCCTTGCAGGCCAAGGAAGCCGACCTGATGGCGGTCTGACGCCCTTGGCTCTTTTCTCCAGTTCAACGCAGGATATTCCCGAGGCGTCCAGCGTACCCCGCCACGTTGCCATGATCATGGATGGCAATGGACGCTGGGCGAAAAAGCGTTTCATGCCGCGCATCATGGGGCACAAGCGCGGCGTCGAAACGGTGCGCGATGTGGTCAAGCAATGCATCGATCTCGGCGTCGAGTATTTAACCCTGTTTGCCTTCAGCAGTGAAAACTGGCGCCGTCCCCCGGATGAAGTGAAGTTCCTGATGGGGCTGTTCATGGAAGCGCTGAAACGCGAGGCGGCCAAGCTGCACGAGAATCAAATCCGCCTGGTAATGATAGGCGATCGTTCGCGCTTCGATCCTTTGTTGCTCAAGGAAATCCATGCTGCAGAAAAACTCACCGAACATAACAAACGCCTGACGCTCACTATCGCCGCCAATTACGGTGGGCGATGGGATATGATGCAGGCGATGCAGCGCATGCTGCATGCGCATCCTGAAAAAACGTCATCTTTTAGCGAGCAGGATTTGGCACCTTTTCTTTCCATGCATTACGCGCCGGAGCCTGACTTGTTCATCCGTACCGGCGGCGAGCAGCGCATCAGCAATTTTTTGTTATGGCAATTGGCTTATACCGAACTGTATTTCACCGATACCCTGTGGCCGGATTTCGACCGTGAGGCCTTTCGGCTCGCGGTCGATTCCTACCGTCAACGCGAACGGCGTTTCGGCCGCACCAGCGAGCAGTTGACCCGGAATGCTTAAGACCCGACTGTTCACTGCGTTCTTCCTGCTCGCGGTTTTTCTGGCGGCATTGTTTGGCCTGCCGGACTTTTACTGGGCATTGCTGATGCTGGCTGTTATTGTGGTAGGCGCTTGGGAATGGGCACGTCTGACAAATTTTCCGGTCAGATATCAATATATCTTTGCCGGCGTCACGCTGGTGGTAGGCATTGCCCTGCTGCCGGACTTGTGGCAAGGCGCGATGCCGGCTGTGCAGCGGCATGTACTGTTCTGGGCGATGCTGGCTGCCGCCCCTTTCTGGCTGGGCATGGTGCCGGCGTGGCTGCTGGCGCATTACAAGGTCCGCCATAAATCGCTATTGGCTATTGCCGGAGCGGTCGTGCTGCTGCCGGCATGGCTGGCGCTGGTGTATCTGCGCAAAGTGAGTCCGTGGCTGGTATTGGGGGTGGTGATGGTGGTATGGATCGCCGATAGCGCGGCCTATTTCGCCGGCAAGGCATTCGGCCGGCACAAGCTGGCTCCGGAAATCAGCCCGGGGAAAACCTGGGAGGGCGTCGCGGGTGCGGCCGTTGCGGTAACCCTATACGGCCTCGCGCTGAGCCTGATGTTCGATATCAGCCTGTGGCTGGTGATCGGTTTGCTGTTACTGATGGTATTGAGCATCATCGGCGATCTTTTCGAGTCTCTGCTTAAACGTCAGGCGGGGCTCAAGGACAGCGGGGGCATACTGCCCGGACACGGCGGTATTCTGGACCGCGTGGACGGCCTGACTTCGACCCTTCCGCTGGCCGCGCTTTATCTGCATTTCCCCCTGTATTACGCGGCTTTCCATGAATAAGGTGCAGAACATCACCGTGCTCGGTGCCACCGGCACCATAGGCGTCAACACCCTGGACGTCATTGCGCGCCATCCGCAGCGGTTTCGCGCCTATGCGTTGACCGCCAACAGCCGGTTCGAGCCGCTGCTGGAACAGTGCCGCCGTTTCCGGCCGCGCTATGCGGTGCTGCTGGATGTGCTTGCCGCCGAGCAGCTGGAATCCGGTTTGCGCGCGCAAGGTCTGGAAGATACCGAGGTGCTATGCGGCCTCGACGCCCTGGAACGGGTGTCGGCACACCCCGAAGTGGATACGGTGATGGCCGCGATTGTCGGCGCGGCAGGCTTGCAGCCGTCGCTCGCCGCCGCGTCATCGGGCAAAAAGGTGCTGCTGGCCAACAAGGAAACTCTGGTCATGTCGGGCGGTCTGTTCATGCAGGCGGTGCGACAAGGCGAAGCGACGCTGCTGCCGATCGACAGCGAGCACAATGCCATTTTCCAGTGCCTGCCGCGCGATTTCGCCAGTCTGGAGCCTTCAGGCGTTACCAAGATATTGCTGACCGCGTCCGGCGGACCATTTCGCAAATTCACGCAGGAGCAACTGGCGCATGTGACGCCGCAACAGGCGCTCAACCATCCCAACTGGGTGATGGGGCCGAAAATCACGATCGATTCCGCCACACTGATGAACAAGGGGCTGGAAGTGATCGAGGCGCACTGGTTGTTCGGTGCGGCACCGGAACAAATTGAAGTGGTGATCCACCCGCAGAGCGTGATTCATTCGATGGTGCAGTACAACGACGGGTCGGTGCTGGCCGAACTTGGCAATCCTGATATGCGTACGCCGATCGCTCATGCGCTTGGTTGGCCGGAACGGCTCGCCAGCGGTGTGGCGCCGCTGGACATATTCGCCACCGGGCAGCTGGATTTCGAGCGACCGGATACTGCGCGTTTTCCCTGCCTGCGTCTGGCTTTTGAAGTGCTGGAAAAAGGAGGCACTGCACCGGCGACGCTGAATGCCGCCAACGAGATCGCGGTGCAGGCGTTTCTTGATAACGGGCTCGCGTTCGTGGATATTCCGCGCCTGATCGAGCGTGTTCTGGAAGAGATCGGTACTCATCCCGTGCATAGCCTGGAAGACGTCGTCAAAGCCGATACCCTTGCGCGCCTGACCGCGCAGGACTGGCTGGAAAGGAAAACAGCGTGCTGACGCTGCTTGCGTTTCTGGTGACGCTGGGTATATTGGTCGTGGTGCACGAGTACGGCCATTTTCAGGCTGCCCGCTGGTGCGGCGTCAAAGTGCTGCGTTTCGCCGTCGGTTTCGGCAAGCCCCTGTATACCAGAACCTTTGGCGAGGATCGCACCGAGTTCGTGATCGCGGTTTTTCCGCTGGGCGGCTACGTCAAGATGCTGGATGAGCGCGAAGCGCCGGTGCCGGAACCCGAGCAGGAACGGGCGTTCAATCGTCAGCCGGTATGGAAACGCATCGCTATTGTCGCCGCCGGGCCATTATCCAATCTGCTACTGGCCATCGTAATTTACTGGGTGTTATTCATGAGCGGCATCACCGGCATGAAGCCCATGATGGGCGAAATTCCCGCCGCAACATCCGCTGCGCAGGCAAGCATGATACCCGGAGAGATCATTACCAAAGTCAACGGCGTTGCGGTGCAGACTTGGCAGGACGTGCGCTGGGCATTGTTGCGGCAAGCGTTGAAAAACGGTACCGCCAACATCGAGGCGATTAGCGCGCGCAATGAAACGCATCTGCACCGGCTGGATTTACGCGGCTTGAACGCCGACGATCTGGAGGGGGACATGCTGGGCAAGCTGGGTTTCAATCCGGTTTCGCCGGAAATACCGGCGCGCGTAGGCGAAGTTTTGAAAGGCGGTGCAGCCCAGCGCGATGGCCTCATGGAGGGTGACAATGTTGTTGCTGTCGACGGCGTGCCGGTGGCGGGATGGGAGGTTTTTGTGCGGCAGGTGCGGGCCAGCGCCGGTAAAACGTTGCAATTGGATGTCCTGCGGCAAGGCAAAAATATAAAACTCAGGATCACCCCGGATAGCGTGCGGGAGAACGGTCTGACGGTGGGCAAGATTGGCGCGGCCTACCGCATGGAAGAGGCCGAGCTGCAAAAATATATGGTCGAGGTCAGATATCCACCTTTCGCCGCTTTTACACGAGCTGCCGGTAAGACCTGGGACACTTCCGTATTCAGCCTGAAAATGCTGGGCAGCATGGTGATGGGGCAGATGTCGTGGAAAGGCATCAGCGGCCCCGTGACGATTGCCAGTATCGCGGGACAGACGGCTCATCTCGGCTGGAAAGCCTTCGCGGGTTTTCTGGCCTTGGTCAGCATCAGTCTGGGCGTACTCAATTTGCTGCCGGTGCCCGTGTTGGATGGCGGCCATTTGATGTATTATATCGTCGAGATTTTGAAGGGAAGCCCGGTTTCCGAGCGCACCATGGAAATCGGGCAGAGGGTCGGCTTGGCGTTGCTTGGCCTGCTTATGACGATTGCACTGTATAACGATTTCAACCGTATCATAACGGGCTAGAACAATATGAAGTTACGCATTCTTCCTTTCCTTGTTTCCTCGCTTTATGCTGTCTCCGCTCTTGCCATGGAGCCTTTCGTCGTGAAGGATATTCGTGTCGAAGGCATACAGCGCACCGAGGCCGGCACGGTATTCAACTATTTGCCGGTCAAGGTCGGCGAAACCATGGATGACGACAAGGCCGCGCAAGCCATCAAGGCGCTGTTCTCCACCGGTTTTTTCAAGGATGTGCGGCTGGAGCAGGATGGTGGCGTGCTGGTAGTGATGCTGCAGGAACGTCCGGCCATTTCGCAAATCTCTTTTTCCGGCAACAAGGCTTTTCCCAGCGATAAAATGAAGGAAGGGCTGAAACAGATCGGCCTGTCCGAAGGGCTGATCTTCGACCGTTCCATGCTGGACAAGGCGGAGCAGGAACTCAAGCGCCAGTACCTGTCGCAAGGCAAGTACGGCGCCAAGATCAAGACGGTCGTTTCGCCGATGGAGCGCAATCGCGTGGCTATCCGCTTCGATATCGAAGAAGGTCAGGTCGCTAAAATCAAAGCCATCAATATCGTCGGCAATCAATCGTTCGAGCAAAGCCAGTTGCTGGAGCAGTTCAATCTCACCACGCCCAACTGGATGAGCTGGTGGAGCAAGGACGACCAATATTCCAAGCAGAAACTTTCCGCAGACCTGGAAGCCTTGCGCTCGTTCTATATGAACCAGGGTTACATGGATTTCAGCATCGATTCCACCCAGGTTTCCATCACGCCGGACAAACGCGACATTTACATCACCATCAGTATCACCGAAGGCGAAAAATATACCGTTTCCGACATCAAGATGGCGGGCGAGATGCTGGTGCCGGAAGATGAGTTGCGTAAACTGATCACCGTGGAGACGGGTGAAATGTTCAACCGTCAAAAGATCACCGAATCCTCCAAAGCGGTCGGTGACCGGTTGGGCGACGAAGGCTATGCTTTTTCCAATATTAATGCCGTACCCGAGGTGGATAAGGAAAAACGCAAGGTTGCCTTTACCTTCTTCGTCGATCCGGGCCGTCGCGTCTATGTGCGCCGGATCAACCTCACCGGCAACACCCGTACGCGGGATGACGTGTTGCGTCGCGAAATGCGCCAGCTGGAGTCTGCATGGTACTCTGCAAGCAAGATCGAGCGCTCCAAGCAGCGCCTTGATCGGCTCGGTTATTTTTCTGATGTTAACGTGGAAACCCCGGCAGTGGCGGGGACGACAGATCAGGTCGACGTCAATGTCAACGTGACTGAGAAATCCACCGGTAGCGTGATGTTCGGGGCCGGCCTGTCCAGCGCGGAAGGCGTGGTGCTGGGTGTGACGATCAACCAGGCCAATTTCCTCGGCACCGGCAATCATGTTAGCGCGCAGGTTAATACCGGCAAGGTGAATACCACTTACTCGCTATCGTATACCGATCCCTATTTCACGCCGGATGGCGTGAGTCGGGGTTTTAACATCTACCGTAAGGATGTGGATTCCAGCTCGCTGGATGTGGGAACATATAAAACATCATCCTACGGCGCCGGCATGAACTTCGGGGTACCTCTGAATGAACGGGATAGCGTCAGTTTTGGCTTGACGTTCGATTATACGTCGCTGGATTTGAAAAATACCAGTTCCAAGCGCTATCTGGATTACTGTAATAATACTGTAGCGGACATCGCGGCCGGCAAGAGCTTGGGCTGCGATAATACGCTGTTACGCGCTGACTTGGGTTGGGCGCACGATACCCGGGACAATATCCTGTATCCTAACCGTGGCGTTTTGCAGCGATTGAATGCCGAGCTTGGCTTGCCCGGACTGGATCAGGAATATTACAAAATTTCCTACCAGCATACCTGGTATAAAGACTTCACCAAAAACTTCACGTTAATGCTCAATGGCGAAGCTGGCATCGGTGGCGGATATGGCGGGAACGAGCTGCCATTCTTCAAAAATTTCTATGCGGGGGGAGTTTCCTCCGTACGTGGCTACGACACCAGTTCCATTGGGCCGCGCGCATTCGATACCGGGACCTCCAGGGATTTTGCCATCGGTGGCACGCGCCGGGTGGTGGGCAATGCCGAGCTGTTTTTTCCGGTGCCCGGCCTCAAGGATAACAAGCAGTTGAAACTTTCCGCGTTTCTCGATGGCGGCACGGTATGGGGCGGGACGGATAGCAGTACGATAGCCTGCTCGGGCGCCAGCGATTGCCTGCGCTTTTCCGCCGGTATGGGCGTGAGCTGGTACTCGCCGTTTGGTCCGATCAAATTGGTGCTGGCAAAACCGCTGAACGACAAATCCGGCGACAAGACGCAGATGCTGCAGTTCCAGCTTGGCTCGCAATTCTAAATTATTACGTAATTTTCAGGAGAATCTAATTGAATAAACTGTTGCAACTGTTATTGATTGGTAGCCTTGCATTTGCCGTGGGAACTGTGACGGCAGCCGAGATCAAGATCGGCTTTGTAAATGTGGAGCAAATCCTGAAAGATGCACCCCAAACTGCGGAGAGCGGCAAGAAGCTGGAGAAGGAATTCAGCGGACGTCAGCAGGAATTGGAGCGCATGGCCAAGCAGATCAAGGATCATGAAGCATCGCTCGACAAGGACAGCTTGACGATGTCCGAGACCGACCGCCGCAACAAGGAGCGCGACCTGTCCAATATCAAGATCGAATTCCAGCGCAAGCAACGCGAAATGCGCGAAGACGTCAATCTGCGCAAGAATGAAGAGTTGAGCTCGTTGCAGGATCGTATCAACAAAGCCGTTACTGCGGTTGCCGAAGCCGAGGGCTATGACTTGGTGGTATATAGCGGTGTGGCCTATGCCAGCAAGAAAGCAGACATCACCGATAAGGTGCTGAAATCCCTGGGCAAGAAATAAGCCGTTCCGACGGCTTCCAGAAGTGATGTTTACCCTGCCTGAAATCGCTGCGCGGTTTGGCGGGGAGGTACGGGCCGACAACGGCGTCATTGTCAGGCAGGTGGCTTCCTTGGCAAGCGCCGGCGCCGACCAGCTTGCCTTTCTGACCGATGCTCGCTACCTCTCATTATTGGCTACAACCGGTGCAGGTGCGGTATTGCTGCCTCCGCGTTATGCGGAGGCTACCGGTTTGCCGCGTATCATCACCGATAATCCTTACGCTTATTACGCCAGAGTTTCCGCATTGCTGAATCCGGAACTGGCAACGCCGGCTGGCGTCGATGTCACTTCCAGTATTGCCGAAACTGCCGTAGTTCCGGAAAACGCCAGTATCGGAGCGCATGCCGTGATAGGCAATGGCGCATCCTTGGGGGAAGGGGTAATTGTCGGACCGGGATGTTATATCGGCGATGATGTAACTGTCGGCGCAATGACCCGCCTGCATGCGAATTGCGTAATCTATCACGGCTGCCGCATCGGCAGAAGCTGCATCGTCCACAGCGGCGCAATCATAGGTGCGGATGGCTTCGGCCATGCGGAAGATAGCGGCCGCTGGGTGAAAATTCCCCAGGTAGGGCGCGTCTGCATTGGCGATGAAGTCGAAATCGGGGCCAACACTACGATTGACCGCGGAGCGCTGGATGACACCATTATCGAGGAGGGCGTCAAACTCGATAACCTCATCCAGATCGGCCACAATTGTCATATTGGCGCACACACGGTGATCGCCGGCTGTGCAGGGATAGCGGGTAGCGCCCGGATCGGCAAACACTGCAGGATTGGCGGTGCGGCGATGATACTTGGACACCTGGAAATTACCGATGACGTGACGATATCGCCAGGCAGCATGATTACGCGCTCAATAGCCAAGCCGGGAACTTATACCGCGCTTATGCCATTCCAGGCGCATAAGGAATGGTTGAAAACTGCGGCACATGTTCGTCATCTTGATGCATTGGTCGAACGTATCGCCCGGCTTGAAAATGATCTGAACGAACTGAAGGAGAGCAAGGCATGAGCAGCAGCATGGATATCCACGAAATACTCAATTATCTGCCGCATCGCTTTCCTTTCTTGCTGGTGGATCGCGTCATATCCCTGGAAGAAGGCAAAGAAATCACTGCGGTCAAGAACGTCACCATTAATGAACCTTTTTTCCCCGGCCACTTCACCTATTATCCGGTGATGCCAGGCGTACTGGTCGTGGAGGCGCTGGCTCAAGCCGCCGCGATTCTGTCTTTCAAGACCATGAACAGCAAGCCGTCGGATGATTCCGTGTACTACTTCGCCGGCATCGACAATGTCCGCTTCAAGAAGCCCGTGTCTCCGGGAGACCAGCTGATCCTCAAGGTGAAAATAGATCGTATCATGCGCGGAATCTGGAAATATTCCGCCCAGGCCCTGGTGGAGGACGCAGTAGTGGCTGAGGCTGACCTGCTCTGTACGCTCAAGATGATCAAGTGAAACGGTTCGCATGATTCATCCCACAGCAATCATCGATACCAAGGCCGAACTGGCGTCAGACGTCGAAATCGGTGCCTATTCTGTCATCGGGCCGGAAGTCACGATCGCTTCCGGCACCCGTGTCGGAGCGCATGTTGTGATCGAAGGGCCGACGGCCATCGGCAAGAATAACCGGATTTATCAATTCGCCTCGCTCGGCGCGGCCCCGCAAGACAAGAAATATGCCGGCGAAGCGACGCGCCTGGAAATCGGCGACAACAATACCATACGCGAATTCTGCACGTTCAATCGCGGCACGGTACAGGATGCCGGAACTACCCGCATCGGCAATGATAACTGGATCATGGCCTATGTGCACATCGCACATGACTGCCAGGTTGCCGACCATACTATTCTGGCCAACAACTCCTCATTGGCCGGCCATGTGCATATTGCCGACTATGCGATTCTGGGCGGATTCACCTTGGTGCACCAGTTCTGCAAAATCGGCGCCCACGTCATCACCGCCGTGGGTTCGGTAATATTCAAGGATGTGCCGCCTTACGTTACGGCATCCGGTTACGACGCCTCGCCGCATGGTATCAATGCGGAAGGGCTGAAGCGCCGCGGCTTTTCCGCCGAGCGCATTGCCGCCATCAAGCGTGCCTACAAAACCCTGTACCGAGCCAGCCTGACGCTCGAAGAGGCCAGGGCGGCTTTGGATGAGCAGCGCGAAGACGCTGCAGACCTCGATATTCTGTTGGAGTTTCTGATGACTTCAACGCGCGGTATCATTCGCTAGTTTTTGCACTATGCCAACAATAGGAATTGTAGCCGGAGAAGCCTCTGGCGATCTGCTCGGCAGTCACTTGATCGCGGCCCTCAAACAGCGTCGTCCCGATATTAAGTTTATCGGGGTTGCCGGACCCAAAATGATGGCTGAAGGGGCGCAGTCGCTTTATCCGATGGAACGCCTGGCGGTACGCGGCTATTTTGAAGTGTTGCGTCATTACTGGGGCCTGTTGCGCATGCGCCGTGAACTGGCGCGGCATTTCATCAAGAATCCGCCCGATCTGTTTGTCGGTATCGATGCCCCCGATTTCAACCTCGGTCTTGAAAAAATGTTGCGCCGGCGCGGCATCAAAACCCTGCACTATGTCAGTCCGTCGATCTGGGCATGGCGCCATGGCCGTATCAAGAAAATCAGGCGCGCAGCCGGCCACGTCTTGTGCCTGTTTCCCTTTGAAAAAGCGCTTTACGACGAAGCCGGCATTCCGGCAACTTATGTGGGGCATCCGCTGGGCGATATCATTCCGCTGGAACATGATGCCGAAGCCGCCCGCGCCGAACTGAAAATCACGCAGCCGGGAACGGTGATTGCCTTATTGCCGGGCAGCCGGCAGAGCGAACTGGACTGCATGGCCGATCTGTTCGTCAAGGCCGCGTTGCATATCGCCAAGGAAATTCCGGATGCGCAGTTCTTGGTGCCGCTGATTACGCGCGAAACGCGCCGCAAGTTCGAGCAGGCAATTTATCGTAACAATGCGCAAGAGCTGTCGTTCAAGCTGCTGTTCGGCCATGCCCACATGGCAATGGCGGCTGCGGATGGAATCATTGTCGCTTCCGGAACCGCCACGCTGGAGGCTGCCTTGCTCAAGCGCCCGATGGTGATCGCCTACCGCATGTCGCGGTGGAGCTGGGCATTGATGAAGCGCATGGGCTATCTGCCTTGGGTCGGCTTGCCCAACATCCTGGCCGGACGCAGCGTAGTGCCGGAGCTGCTGCAGGACAAGGCCACTCCGGAGGCGCTGGCCGAGGAGTTGCTAAAGATGATTTGCAACCGGGAGCAGGTGGCAGCCATCCGCTCGCAATTTACCGAGATTCACACGCAATTGCGGCAGAATGCCGGTGAAAAAGCCGCCGACGTTGTGCTTGCCCAAGTGTCATGATGCTCGTTTGCGGAGTGGATGAAGCCGGGCGCGGCCCACTTGCAGGCGCGGTGTTTGCGGCGGCGGTAATTCTCGACCCAGCGCGCCCCATCAAGGGGCTTGCCGACTCTAAAAAGCTTTCCCAAAAAAAACGTGATGAGTTGACCTTGCTGATCAAGGAGCGTGCCCTGGCCTGGAGTGTCGCCCAGGCCAGCGTGCAGGAGATCGATGCCATCAATATCCTGCGGGCCAGCCTGCTGGCAATGAAGCGCGCGGTCGAGAGTTTGGGGCTGGCTCCTCATGAAGTTCTGGTAGACGGGCTGCATTGTCCCGAGACTGCATATCAGTCGCGGGCAATCGTGCAGGGGGATAGCAAGGTGGCGGAAATCTCGGCTGCCTCCATCTTGGCAAAAACTGCGCGGGACGCAGATATGCTGCGGTTGCACGACATCTATCCTCATTACGGATTCAATCGCCACAAGGGCTATCCGGTGCCGGAACATCTGGCTGCATTGTCCGTCCACGGGGTTTCTCCTGTGCATCGATGCAGCTTTGCTCCCGTCAGGGATTTGTTGAGGTAGGCCATGTTCGGGCGTAGGGTCAGGCTTCCGCCGGCGGCCATCGCCTTTGCCATACAGGGTGCCGCATATCTTGCGGTACGGCAGACGGCGCATTTCATGGAATGGACAGCAGCGCCGTTGCAGTTCGCTTTTGGCTGCGGCATGGTGGCTGCAATGCTGAGCTATTTCATCGGATTGGCCAGATGGTGGTTGCCGATTCAGTTGCTGTTCGTTCCTGCACTAACGGCCGCATTATCCCTGAAAATCTTGCCTGCTTATTATCTGGCAGCATTTCTGGTCCTGCTGGCAATTTACTGGAGCACATTCAAGTCGCAAGTGCCTTTATATCTTTCCAGCGTGAAAGTATGGCAAGCACTGGACTCCTTATTGCCAGCAGCGGTAGCGGGCAAAAGCTTTGAGTTTATCGATCTGGGCAGCGGTATGGGTGGTGTTTTGACCCATTTAGCCAAAATCCGTCCGGATGGGCATTTTCATGGAATAGAGTCAGCACCTTTTCTATTTATCATCAGCTGGTTGCGTGCGCTGCGTCAGAAAAATTGCCAGCTGAGCTGGGGTAGTTTTTGGGCAGAGGATCTCGGCAAGTACGATGTCGTTTATGCGTATTTGTCGCCCGTGCCGATGGCCAGGCTATGGCTGAAGGTGCAGGATGAAATGCGTCCCGGCACCTTGTTCGTCAGCAGTACCTTCATTATCCCTGACCAATCGCCAGAGCGTGTCATAGAAACAGAGGATTTACACGCTTCCACGCTTTATATCTGGCGCATTTGACCGCGTCTGGCTAGATCAGCGTTTGGAGGCAGCGGCAGCCGCAGCGGAAGCAGCGGCT
>NZ_DASXVH010000020.1:0-15192 GCF_036504375.1 Novimethylophilus sp. | reverse complement strand
AAGTCGACGAGCTGATCAAGGCTGCCGATATCGCGATGTACCAGGTCAAGAACGAAGGCAAGAACGATTACCGCTTTTACTCTCCCGACCTCAGCGCCAACGCGGTCGAGCGCTTCACGCTGGAAAACATGCTGCGCCGCGCGCTGGAGCGCCACCAGTTCGAGGTCTACTACCAGCCGCAGATATCGCTGGCGAGCGGGCGCATCATAGGCGCCGAAGCCCTGATTCGCTGGCACCATCCGGATCTCGGGCTGGTTTCGCCGGCCAAGTTCATCCCGCTGGCGGAAGAATCCGACCTTATTGTGCAAATCGGCGAATGGGTGCTGCGCGAAGCCGCCCAGCAGGCCATGCAATGGGTCAACCAGGGCTATGCGATCCAGTGGATTTCGGTCAATGTTTCCGGGGTGCAGATTCAGCGCAGCAATTTCGCCGACACCGTTTACGGCATCCTCATCGAAACCGATTGCGACCCCAGCCTGCTGGAACTGGAAATCACCGAAAGCACCATCATGCGCAATACCGAATACGTGATCGGCGTATTCGACCGCATCAAGGCGCTGGGACTCCGGCTGGCGATCGACGATTTCGGCACCGGCTATTCATCGCTCTCCCACCTGAAGCGCCTTCCGCTGGACAAGCTCAAAATCGACCAATCATTCGTGCGCGACCTTCCTCACGACAGCGACGATGCTGCTATTGCCCGCGTGATCCAGGCGCTGGGCAGCAGCCTGGGGCTGACTGTCATTGCTGAGGGTGTGGAAACGCCGGCACAGGCGGAATTCCTGCTCGGCATCGGCTGCGACGAGGGGCAAGGCTATCTCTACAGTCCGCCGGTGCCGGCGGATGCGTTTGCCGCACTGCTGGAAAAAGACAAGCAGAAAGAAGCATAGATTATGGACAGCAAACAACATTTCATCGAACCGGCGCAATTGCGTATCGGCATCTATGTCCATCTGGATCTGGGCTGGATGGACCACCCGTTTACCTTCAACAACTTCAAGATCAGGAACGAAAAACAGCTGGAGGAAGTCAGAAGCCTGGGCCTGAAAAAACTGCGTTACGATCCTTTGCGCAGCGATTGCGAGCCGTTGCCCGCCATCAAGGCAAGCCCATCTCCGCGGACGCCGCCCGCGGCCGAGCCCCTGCCTGCGCAGCCGTCGGTTACGCAGCGGTTTCATACCGAACGTCTCAAGCAACTGCACCATGCCATCCACGAGTGCGAACAGAAATTCGTCGCGGCCGCGCATACGGTGCGCCAGGTCACGCGTAACTTCCGGACGCAGGCGGCGCAGGCAGTACAAGAATCGGAAACCTTGGTGAACGCCATGGTGGAGTCGGTGCTCACCGAAAGCGATGTCGTGCTGCACGCGATGAACGGGCACAGCATAGCCGAAGAAACCTATGTGCATTCGCTCAATGTCAGCGTGCTGGCGCTGGTGCTGGCAAAATCGCTCAACATGACCGCGGAAGAGGCGCGCCATCTGGGCATGGCGGCAATTTTTCATGATATCGGCAAGGAAGAAATTCCCGACCGCATTCTGATGAAAACCGAGCCGCTGACCAAAGTGGAGCAATCCTTCTATCAGCAGCATGCCGAGATCGGCGCGAAACTGGCCCTCGAAGCCGGCTTGCCGGAGCGTATTGCCACCATCATTCTGCAACACCATGAGCATGTGGACGGCTCAGGCTACCCGCACCACCTCAAACAGGCGCAGATCGACCCGTTGGCGCGCCTGACGAGCATCGTCAACACTTACGACAACCTGTGCAATCCGCTTAATTCGACCCAGTCGATGACACCGTATGAAGCGCTGTCGCACCTGTTCGCCACCCAGCGCAACAAATTCGATTCGGCAATGCTCAAGCTGCTGATCAAGTGCCTGGGCGTTTACCCTCCCGGCAGCATCGTCTATCTTTCCACCGGGGTGCATGGCATCGTAATGTCGGTCAATCCCAGCAAGCCGCTGCGGCCGTTCGTCATGCTGCATGTGCCGGAAGTGCCGCGCGAGGAACCGATGGTGCTCGACCTCAGCGAAGAACCCGGCATCACCATCACCAAATGCCTGCGGGCCAATCAGCTGCCGAATAACGTAGCGGAATACCTGAGCCCGCGCAAACGCATCAGCTATTATTTCGACAAGGACAAGCCGGCCGACGCCGGCTAGAACTGCACGCTAACCCCGACCGCCGCCGACCAATCGGCGGTCAACTGCACGCCGCGCACGCGCTGGTAAAGCGGCTGCTGGAAAAACCCGTACAGGCTGACGTCGCGCGTGGCGCGGTAGCTCACCCCTGGGCTCAGAAACACATGGGTACTGCCGGAATCGGCCGGTTCGGCATTGGCGCCGGAATCGTGGGTCTTGTGCAATGCGTTGAACTGCAGCATCAGGCTCCAGTCCGGCGTCAGGGCGTAATTAACGCCGATATCGGCTGACAGCTGGCTGCCGGGACGGAAATCGGCGCGCTCATGAATCACCTGCTGCCAGCCACCCTGCGCAAACCAGGCCCAAGCATGCATGCGCCGGTAATAATACAGCCCCAGTATCGCATCGGTGCTGCCGGAGCCCGGCTGCAGGCTGCGCTCCGCCTTTTCCCCGGCGCCACTGGCCTGCCCGGTGCTGCCGGTCGGCAGCTTGAGGCCAAAGCGCACTCCGGCATCGCCATTGTCGACGCCGTGGTAGAAAGTATAGCGCGCCACCGCCTGCATATCGCCGACCTCGGTAAAATTCCAGGTTTCGGTTTTCGGGCCGCCGACATCGTTGTGGATGTGCTTGTGGTTGCGGCTGATCAGCGGTGCGCGCAGTGTGAAGCCCCAGTCCGGACCGATGCTGTAGTCCAGGGTGGCGACAAAATTGCGGTTAATGGTGCGTACTTCATCGTGGGTGTCCGGTACGCCAGCCGCCACCGTCTTGTTGGTCCCGGTGCGCAGCTGGTCGAGACCGATGAATTCCGCGCGTAGGTCAAGGCGGATGCCAGGCTTGTCCCACACCCCCTGCACATCCCAATTGGTATTGAGCGTGCAGAATGCGCCGCCGCAGTGAGCTGCGGCGGGGACGGCGGTGAAGGCCGCCAGCGCGGCAACCATGTAACGTAAGATCATATTGAAAGCCTCAAAAGAATTTGCAGTGATTCTAAAAGCCCGGGCACCAATGCGGAATGCGACAAATTGTCACGCCTCAAGCTGAGGCCGCAGCGTAATAGCAGTATGCCGGACGCTTTCGGGTAGAACCTTGACGCGCGTCAATATGACGCAGCTTCAAGTCGCCCGAACACGGTAACATTGCAAAATGTCCGCTATTTATGAAGCGCCTCAGACCGCGTCTACACGCAACCTGCGTCGGCTGTTCTGGCTGCGCGCCGTCGCCATTTTCGGGCAATGCGTCGCGCTGTGGATTGCCTGCACGTTTTTTGCCCTCGAGCTGCCGCTGGAGCCGTTGCTGGGCGCAGTCGGCAGCCTGGGGCTGCTCAACCTGTTCACCTGGTGGCGGCTCGGCCGCGCGCATCGAATCTCCGATATCGAACTGCTGCTCCAGCTGCTGACCGACATCCTGCTGTACAGCGTGCTGTTCTACTACAGCGGCGGCTACACCAATCCCTTCGTCTGGATGTATCTGCTGCCGCTGTCGGTCGCGGCGGTGGCGCTGCCTTGGCGTTTTACCTGGATCGTCGCCGCGCTCAGCATCGCCGCTTATACGGCGCTGATGTTTTATTACCAGCCGCATCAGCATCAACACCACGACGCCAGCGATTTCAGCATGCATCTGCTCGGCATGTGGTTCGGCTTCGTCGTCAGTGCCGGCATCATCGCCTATTTCGTCGCCCGCATCGGCAACAACCTGCGCGAATACGACCACCTGATGGCGCAAGCCCGCGAGAAAGCGCTGGAAAGCGAGCGCATGCTCGCGCTGGGCACCTTGGCTACCGCCGCGGCCCACGAACTCGGCACGCCGCTGGCGACGATGGCGGTAGTCATCGGGGAACTGGCGGCAGACCATGCCGGCCAGCCGGCGCTGGCAGAACCGCTCGCTGTGCTGCGCACCCAGATCCAGCGCTGCAAGCAGATACTGACTTCGATTACCGCCTCGGCCGGGCAGCAGCGCGCCGAAGAGGCACAAGATTGGGCGCTGGATGTTTTTCTCGAACAGACCGTCGCACGCTGGCAGGACATGCATCCGGCGATACGGCTCGACGCGCTGCTGCAAGGCAGTTCGCCCGCTCCGGTGATCGCGGTCGACCGCACGCTGGGCCAGGCGCTGGTCAACCTGCTGGACAATGCCGCCGACGCTTCGCCCGGCCATATCGCGGTCGAAGGCCGCTGGACGGCTGGCGCTCTCAAGCTGACCATCCGCGACTACGGCCCCGGCCTGACGCCGGAAGCCACGGAAAATGCGGGAACGCCGTTTTTCACCACCAAGGCGGACGACGGCCTGGGGTTGGGCCTTTACCTGGCGCGGCTGATCTTCGAACGCTTCGGCGGTTCGGTGAGCCTGTCCAACCACGCGCAAGGCGGCGCCGTGACCTCGGTCCAGCTGCCGCTCCAGGCATTGCTGCTATGACCGACGAACGCCCCTCCCTGCTGCTGGTGGACGACGATGCCGCCTTCCGCCAGGTGTTGTCTGCGGCGCTCGGGAAGCGCGGCTTTTGTGTGACCGCTGCGGAAAATGTCGAGCAGGCGCTGGCCGAAGCCAATCTGCCGGAATATGCGGTGGTGGACCTGAAAATGCCCGGTCCTTCCGGGCTGGTGCTGGTGAAACGGCTCAAGGAACTGGATGCGGCGACGCGCATCGTGGTGCTGACCGGCTACGCCAGCATCGCCACCGCGGTGGAAGCGGTCAAGCTGGGTGCAACGCATTACCTGGCGAAACCGGCGGATGCCGCCGAAATCGTCGCGGCGTTTCACAAGGCCGACGGCGACGAGACCGCGCCAGTTTCGCCCTCGCCGTTATCGGTCGACCGCCTGGAGTGGGAACATATCCAGCGTATTCTGGCCGAGCACGACGGCAATATTTCCGCCACGGCCAGAGCGCTCAGCATGCATCGCCGGACACTGCAGAGAAAACTGAACAAGTATCCCAGCCGCAAATAACTGTCCAAGGCTGGACCCCGGAGCTGGGCAACAACGTATTCTCCGTCGCGGATGGATTACTGCTGCTTCAGCGCGGGAAACCTGAGCACTTGACCGGGCCGGCGCGGCTTGGCCTTGTCGGCAAGACTGCGCAGCGCAGGAAAGAATTCCGATTGCAGGCGCAGCATCAGGCCTACATAGTCGGGACGGTAATAAACCACCTCGTATAGCACAGGTTCCTGTAGCGAGGTACGCAGCTGAGGCTTGAAACGGCGCCAGGAGATGTCGATCCAGTTTTTGCGTTCGCCGTCGATGAACATGAATTCATCCGGGCTCAGGATCGCCAGGTATTGCATCGAACGGATAGGAACGAACAGGCAGCCGGAGGGGCTGCGGGCAAGCTGGACGATCGCAAGGTTATAGGTTGCAGCAGGCAGGGCGCGCGGTTCGTGTGCTACTTCATGGTCGCGATAGCAGGTGATTTCCATGGGAATCTCCTTCTCACAAAGCTTGAAGCAATGGAAATATTGTATACCGGCTGCGGCGGCATGGTGACCACATCCGGCGCGGGCACCCAAAATCCGATTACGCGCGGCTCGCGAAGATCAATGGGCGGTGGGCAAGGAAAACGATTTTGACCTGGGGCGTGTTCACACTGGCTACTTGCCAGGATCGATCGGACGCGCCGTAGTCACGAAAGTGAGCGTCAGGTGACCCTTGATATCGGCATGTACTGCTTCGACGACAGGCGGATTGGTGGCGACATCAGCCTGCCACTGGATGATGAAATTGGCGCCGGAGCCGCCTTCGGCTTCCTGCTTTTCGACAAACAACTCATAAGTGCCCATCGGGCCGATTGTCACCGGGCTCGCGATGAACTGCCTCAGCAGCTTGCCTGCGGTGCTGAAATAGCGCGCGGACACAACCCTGATCGGGGTTTTGAGGCTGGTATTGCGGATACTGACCAGCGCGGAAACCTGGCTCTTGAGGGGATATTTACCCTGAATGACGCGATCCCCATGCCAGATATGCGAGTAGATCGGCAGGTAGAGCGTCTGCCCGCCAGATAAAGGCAAATCGCCAGGCAGATTGTCGGCCGCAGCCGCCAGCACGCTATACAGAGCGGCCGCGGCGACCAGCGTCACCGGCAGGATGCAACGGGACAGCGAAGTTTTCATGGCGTTCATCTATGTTGGGACCCGACCCGGCCATTTTAACCTAACTCTTTGGCAGACTGTACCGCTCCGCACGCGCACGCCGGATGGCTTCCTCGACCTTGCCTGGCGTCACGCCGATCAGCAGCATGGTCTGGGTGGCAAGCATCAGGCTGCTTTCCAGAATCTCGGGCACCACTTCGGTGGCTCCGGCTTTTTTCAGCTGATCCAGCCGGCTGTCATCGTCGGTGCGGACAATCACCGGCAGTTCGGAGCGGAGTTCGCGCACCTGATGCAGCGTGCGCATGCCGGAGCCGAAATCGTTATGGGTAATGACCAAGGCCCGGGCGCGCTGCACCCCCGCGGCGGCGAGTATTTCCTTTTTTCCCGCATCGCCGAAAATGACCCGTTTGCCGCTATCCTCTGCCCTGGTCACCAGCATGCCGTCCAGCTCCAGCACCAGGTAGGGAATATTCTCGCGCGCCAGCAAACTGACCAGGCTGCGGCCGGTACGCCCGTATCCGCAAATGATGACATGATCGGCCAGGTTTCCGGCCATGGCTGCGACAGTGTCCAGGTCAGTTTTGCTGGCCCAGACGCTATGGCCCAGGATCAGCTTCACCAGCCGGCGGCTTTTATGGATCAAGAGCGGCCCCAGCATCATCGAGATCAGCATCGCAGCCAGCGTGCTCTGCAGGATATGCGGCGCCAGCAACTGCAAATCTCCGGCCTGGCTCAGCAGCACGAAGCCGAACTCCCCCGCGAACGAAAGCTGCACCCCGGCGCGGAACGCGGTGACCGGATTGCTGCGCATCGCCAGCGACAGCATTGTCACGATCGCCGCCTTGCCGATCACTAGCGCGACGAGTATCGCCATCACCTCGGTGAGATCGCGCCAGATTTTCAGCAAATCCAGTTCCATGCCGATGGTGATGAAGAACAATCCCAGCAGGATGTCGCGGAACGGCCGGATGTCGCTTTCGACCTGGTGGCGGTACATGGTTTCGGAAATCAGCATGCCGCCGAGAAACGCGCCTAATGCCAACGATAACCCGGCCAGCCGGGTGAGCGCCGCCATCCCCAGCACCACCCACAGCACGTTGAGCATGAACAGCTCGGCGGAATGGCGGCGCGCGATAAGATTGAATAAAGGCTGCACCAGCTTCTGGCCGATAAAGAATATCGCCAGCAGCACGACCGCGGCTTTGCTCAGCGCCGTGCCCAAATCCAGCCAGAGGTCGCCCTGCGGCGCGGCGAGCGATGGCACCAGAATCAGCAGCGGAACAACGGCGATATCCTGGAACAGCAGCACGCCCATCACCTGCCGGCCATGCGGCGAATGCGTCTCCAGGCGTTCCGAAATCAGGCGCCCGATAATCGCGGTGGACGACATCGCCACCGCGCCGCCCAGGGCCAGTCCGCTCCGCCAGGTCAGGCCGAACGCCAGCCCGATCAACATCACCACGCTCATGGTCAGCACCACCTGCGCTGCGCCCAGCACGAATACCAGCGAGCGGATGGACATGAAGCGGGCCAGGTTGAATTCCAGACCGATGCTGAACATCAGAAACACCACGCCGAACTCGGCGAGCATATAGAGTTGCTGTTGCGGCTGCACCATCCCCAGTTGATACGGTCCGGCAATCGCCCCGATCGCCAGATAAGCCAGTATCGACGGAATGCGCAGCCCGCGAAACAACGCCACGATGGGCACGGTCAGAGAAAGTATGACCACAGCCGTGATGAGTCCCTTATCCATGGCCCATTATACTTAGAGCCGATTGCAGCAGACATGCGAACACGCTACCGCATTGCATTAGGATAAAATAAAACGGAACTTCACCCGCAAACCGGCATCAGCGTGTCAGGTTCTACGGATCGATCGGGAGCATTTATGAAATCACCCTTGATTGTCGTCAGTGCTGGTTCGATACTGGGCGACATATCCATCAAACGCAAGCCGGACTGATTAAAACATATGGGCGAAAACATTATCGCCGTCGGGAAACTGACCAAGCATTTCGACAGCGTGACAGCGGTGGACGGCGTCGATTTTGCCGTGCGGCGCGGCGTCACCACGGCCCTCCTAGGCGGCAACGGCGCCGGCAAGACTACCACGCTGGCAATGCTGCTGGGTTTGCTGCTGCCGACTTCCGGCAGCATCCGCATTTTCGGCGAAGACATGCTGCGGCACCGTCACCGGCTGCTGCACCGGATGAACTTCTCCTCGCCTTACGTCGACCTGCCGCACCGCCTGACGGTCAGGCAGAACCTCACGGTGTATGCCCATCTCTACCGGCTGGCCGATACCCGCGCGCGCATCGCACAGCTGGCCGAGGAGCTTGACCTGCTGGAAATACTCGACCGCCCCTACGGCAAGCTCTCCGCCGGACAAAAAACGCGCGTCGCGCTGGCGAAATCGCTGCTCAATGCGCCCGACCTCTTGCTGCTGGACGAACCCACCGCTTCGCTCGACCCCGACACCGCCGATTACGTGCGCGGCTACCTGGAAGCCTATCAGCGCCGCAACGGTGCGACGATACTGCTCGCCTCGCACAACATGAGCGAGGTGGAGCGGCTGTGCACCGCAGTCATCATGTTGAAGCGCGGCCGCGTGGTCGATACCGGCGCGCCGGACGCGCTCTTGGCGCGCTACGGCCGCAATACGCTGGAAGAAGTTTTCATCGACATCGCCCGCATGCCGCAGAAAATCGCATGAACAGCCATCCCATGACCGATCCCCGGTTTTCGCTGCGCCGCATCGGCGCGCTGGTGCTGCGCCATTTGTACCTGATGCGCTCCTCCTGGCCGCGCCTGTTGGAAATGATCTACTGGCCCACGGTGCAGATGGTGCTGTGGGGGTTCATCACGCTGTTTCTCGCCACCAACAGCAGCTACGTGGCGCAGGCCGCAGGCGTGCTGATTTCCGCGGTGCTGCTGTGGGACGTGCTGTTCCGCGGCCAGCTGGGCATCGCGCTGGTGTTCATGGAGGAGATGTATTCGCGCAACCTCGGGCATCTGTTCGTCAGCCCGCTGCGGCCGTATGAAATGATTTGCGCGCTAATCGCGATGAGCCTGATCCGCACCGTCATCGGCGTCGGCGGCGCGGCGCTGGTGGCGATCCTGTTTTTCCATTACAACATCTTCGACCTCGGCCTGCCGCTGCTGGCGTTCTTTCTGAACCTGATCCTGATGAGCTGGGGCATAGGCTTGCTGGTCGCCGGCATCGTGATGCGCTACGGGCTGGGCGCGGAAAGCATCGCTTGGGTGGCGATCTTTGCACTGCAACCGCTCTCCGGGGTCTACTATCCCATCAGCGTGCTGCCGGGCTGGCTGCAACCGGTCGCATGGGCGCTGCCTTCCAGCCATGTGTTCGAGGGGCTGCGCGAACTGCTGTTCCGGCACACCTTCAATAGCGGCATGCTGCTGCATGCGCTGCTGCTGAATATTGTATTTCTCGGCGGCGGCGGCGCGGCGTTTCTAGCGTTTTTTCACGCCGCCAGAAAACGCGGCCTGCTGCTGCATGTCGGGGAATAGGCCGCAAGACGGGCACTATCCGGCTTTGCAATGGCTGAAATGAACGATACGCATCGCTCCTGAGTTTCCTGCTTTATTTTGGCAAGCTGGCCGCCACCGGCGGCGTTTTATCGAGGCAACAGAGACGCCATGAGCACGCCGCGTGAACTCGTCATTCCGAGCCGGGCCGGTTGATGCACTACCGGACGGCTAACCGCAGCATTTCAATATGCTGAATCCCGTCTTCCATATACGGCTCGGATACCGTCTCAAAGCCGAATGAACCATAGAACCGTTCGAGATATGCCTGCGCACTAATCCGCGCAGGCTGCCCCGGATAAACCTCTTCGATATGCTGCAGCGCCTTCGCGACAGTCTCGCGGCCCAGGCCCAAACCGCGAAAAGCCTTGGTCGTGAGCAAGCGGCCTATGGATGGCTCGGCGAATCGAATTCCCGGACGTAACACCCGCAAATACGCGGCGACTTCCGCGCCGGACCAGGCGACGAGATGCATTGCCTGGAAATCCAGGCCGTCGAGTTCCTGGTAAGGGCATGCCTGCTCGACCACAAAAACCGATTCGCGCGCAGCCAGAACCGCATACAGCTGCGGTGCGGAAAGCTGCTCCAGACTGCACCAGCGCCAATCGACCATTGCCTTGCCTCTGGTAATTGTTCGAAAAAAAGCCTGCCGGGCAGATGCCGGGGGCAGGCTTCTTTGCCAAATTGCGATTTAAAGCATCGGGACGATCAGCAGCGCCACGATGTTGATGATCTTGATCAGTGGGTTGATCGCCGGGCCGGCGGTATCCTTGTACGGATCACCCACCGTATCGCCGGTGACCGACGCCTTGTGCGCATCCGAGCCCTTGCCGCCGTGGTGGCCTTCCTCTATGTGCTTCTTGGCGTTATCCCAGGCGCCGCCGCCGACGGTCATCGAGATCGCCACGAACAGGCCGGTGACGATGGTGCCGATCAGCAGCCCCCCCAGCGCCTGCGCGCCGAGGAACTTGCCGACCAGTATCGGCGCCAGCACCGGCAGTAGCGAGGGGACGATCATTTCCTTGATTGCGGCGCGGGTCAGCATGTCCACCGCGCGGGAATAGTCCGGCTTCTCGGTGTGGTCCATGATGCCCGGCATCTCCTTGAACTGGCGGCGCACTTCCACCACCACCGAAGCGGCGGCGCGGCCGACGGCTTCCATCGCCATCGCACCGAACAGGTAGGGAATCATGCCGCCGAGGAACAGGCCGATGATGACCATGTGGTTGGAAAGATCGAAGGTTGTTTCAACTCCGGTATGCTTGCCCAACTCGTGGGTGAAGTCGGCGAACAGCACCAGCGCGGCCAGCCCGGCGGAACCGATCGCATAGCCCTTGGTGACGGCCTTGGTGGTGTTGCCCACCGCATCCAGCGGATCGGTGATGTCGCGGATGGCCTTGGGCAAGTGCGCCATTTCGGCGATGCCGCCGGCGTTGTCAGTGATGGGACCGTAAGCATCCAGCGCAACGACGATGCCGGCCATCGACAGCATCGAAGTGGCCGCGACGGCAATGCCGTACAGCCCGGCCAGTTGATGCGCACCCAGGATGCCGAGGCAGATCACGACCACCGGCGCGGCGGTGGCTTTCATCGATACCCCCAGCCCGGCGATGATGTTGGTGGCATGCCCGGTGGTGGACGAGACGGCGACATGGCGCACCGGTGCGTATTCGGTCGCGGTGTAGTACTCGGTGATCACCACCATCGCCGCGGTCACTGCGAGGCCGATCAGCGTGGCCAGGTAAATGTTCAGCGCCGGATACTCCAGCCCGCTTTCCGCCATCATCCAGTTGGTAACCGGATAGAACGCAATCGCAGACAGCACACCGGCGGCGATCAGCCCGCGATACAGCGCGTTCATGATCTTGCCGCCTTCGCGCGCCTTGACGAAAAAGGTACCGATGATGGAGGCCACGATGGAAATGCCGCCCAGCACCAGCGGATAGGTCAGCGCATTGGCCGAGCCCGGCATCAGCAGGCTGCCAAGCAACATGGTGGCGATGATCGTCACCGCATAGGTTTCGAACAGGTCGGCAGCCATGCCGGCGCAATCGCCGACGTTGTCGCCGACGTTATCGGCAATTACCGCCGGATTGCGCGGATCGTCCTCGGGAATCCCGGCCTCGACCTTGCCCACCAGATCGGCGCCGACATCGGCACCCTTGGTGAAAATGCCGCCGCCGAGACGGGCGAAGATGGAAATCAGCGAACTGCCGAACGCCAGGCCGACCAGCGGGCCGGTATTGACCGCCGCACCCTCCGGCGTGGTCATCAGCAGGAAGGTATAGTAGCCGGCCACACCCAGCAGCCCCAGGCCGACCACCAGCATGCCGGTGATCGCGCCGCCGCGAAACGCCACCTGTAGCGCGGCATTGATGCCGTCATGCGCGGCCTGTGCGGTGCGCAGGTTGGAACGCACGGAAATATTCATGCCGATGTAGCCGGCAGCGGCGGAGAGCACCGCGCCAATGGCAAAACCAATCGCCGTCAAATTGCCCAGCGCAAACCAGATCACGACGAACAACAGGCTGCCGACAAGACCGATAGTCCCGTACTGCCGGTTGAGATAGGCCGAGGCCCCTTCCTGCACCGCCGCCGCGATTTCACGCATGCGGTCGTTGCCGGTTGGCTGCGCCAGCACCCACATGATGGTTACACCCCCATATATTATTGCGAGTACAGCACATGCCAAGGCAAACATAATACTTTGCGACATTATCGTTCTCCCCCTCTAGACATCATAGCTATCTCCCTCTGATTACAAGGCTGAATGTGGGCTGGCCGAACGGCCTCCCGAAACTATTATTACATAGGACTCCGTGAAGAAGGGAGCTTATCGGGACAAGTAAATCCCGTTCAGAACGGCCTGCTGCAAGCCGGGTATAAGCGCAGGAAAGGAGATCGGCGAATACTGCCCAAGGCCTGCCGCAGCAGGCGCCTGAGCAACATCGCAGGAGAGAAAATCAGAACGCGGGCTTGTCGTCGCTGCTGTTGTAGCGTTCCACGCCGGAAACGATTTCCTGGCACGCTTCTTCCAGCCCGCGCCAGCCGTCGATCTTGACCCATTTGCCCTTGTCGAGATCCTTGTAGTGCTCGAAAAAGTGCGAAATCATCGTCAGGCGCCAGGCCGAGACGTCTTCGTAGGTCTTGAAATGGCTGTACAGGCCGCACACCTTGTCCACCGGCACCGCCAGCACCTTGGCATCGGGACCGGCTTCGTCGGTCATCTTCAGCATGCCCAGCGGGCGGCAGCGCACCACGACACCGGGAATCAGCGGTACCGGCGTGATCACCAGCACATCCACCGGGTCGCCGTCTTCCGACAGCGTATGCGGGATATAGCCGTAGTTGCAGGGATACTGCATCGCGGTACCCATGAAGCGGTCGACGAAAATCGCGCCGGTTTCCTTGTCCACTTCGTATTTGACCGGATCGCCCTGCATCGGAATTTCAACAATGACGTTGAAATCATTGGGAATATCCTTCCCCGAAGGCACATTGATAAATGCCATAAGAACCTCTCTTAAAAAATTTGAATTATACGGTGCCGGTTAGCGGAATTTCCTGCCGCCTCGCTCAACTTAAAGGCTCGAAGCGCCCGGTATAGGGGTTATAAGCCACCAGGCTGCCGTTTACGATATCGAAACACCAGCCGTGCAGCACCAGCGACCCCTGCTGCACGCGCTGCTTGATCCAGGGGAAAGTCAGCAGGTTCTCTAGCGACACCAGAATGGAAGCCTCTTCGCAGGCGCATAGCTGGTCTTCCGGCGCGGCATTGGGTAACTCCGCCAATACCCGCTCCTTGGCACGCAGCGCGATATTCATCCAATTGCCGATGAACTCGCCTTTCGACTCTATCGCACCGTCCTGCATCAGTGCCTGTATGCCGCCGCAGTTGCGATGGCCCAACACGATGATGTGCTCCACGCCCAGAGAGCACACGCCGAACTCCAGTGCGGTACTGACGCCATGCAGGCCGGCGTCTTTCTCGTAAGGCGGCACCAGGTTGGCAACGTTGCGCACGACGAATAAATCACCAGGCTGACAATCGGTGAGGATTGCCGGATCAACGCGCGAGTCGGAACAGGCGATCACCAGCGCACTGGGGTTCTGGCCCTGCTTCAGCTCGCCGAACAGCTCCTGGTCGCGGCCGAAATAGTTTTCCTGGAAGCGCTTGAACCCGCTGATGAATTTTTTGATATCAGTCATGTCTGTTTTCAACCTGTTGTCGGCACTCGCTGATCACTTCCTGCGGAATCAGCTTGAGCGCCAGAATCACTAAAACCGGCACGATCACTAGATCGTCCAGATGACCGAGCACGGGAATGAAATCGGGGATCAGGTCGAAAGGCATCAGCGCGTACCCCACCGCCAGCCCCAGCAGCGCTTTTGCCGGCAACGGGGTACGGACGTCTTCCAGTACCAGCCGGTAAACGGCCAGCTCGGTTTTGAGTTTGCCTGCCGTCTCCCTGAGCAGCCCCATCAAACGGCGATATCTCGTCCCGTCAATTGGCGCAAGGCTTCGCGGTATTTTTCGCTGGTTTTCAAAGCGACCTCGGGCGGCAATTCCGGCCCCGGCGGCTGCTTGTTCCAGCCCGAGGCTTCCAGCCAGTCGCGCACGTACTGCTTGTCGAAGCTGGGCGGATTGCTGCCCACCCGGTATTGGTCTGCCGGCCAGAAGCGCGAGGAATCCGGCGTCAGCGCCTCGTCGATCAGGTACAAAGTACCGTCATTATCCAGCCCGAACTCGAACTTGGTATCGGCGATGATTATACCGCGGGTGAGCGCAAACTCCGCCGCAGCATTGTACAAGGCAATGCTGACCTCGCGCACTTTCCCGGCCAGCTCCGCGCCCATCAGTCCGGCTGCCTGCTCGAAGGTAATGTTTTCGTCATGCGTGCCGAGCTCGGCCTTGGTGGAAGGTGTGAAGATGGGCTCAGGCAGCCTGGACGCCTCTTGCAAGCCGGCTGGCAAGGCAATCCCGCACACCGTGCCGGACTGCCGGTACTCCTTCCAACCCGAACCCACCAGATAACCGCGCACCACCGCCTCGATCGGCAGCGGCTTGAGCTTTTTCACGACGATCGCGCGCTCGCCCAGCTGCATTTTTTCCGCCGGATCGCTCACCAGCCCGTCGGGAGCTATCCCGGTCAGGTGATTGGGAATGATGTGGGAGAGCCGCTCAAACCAGAAGTTCGCAATCTGCGTCAGCACCGCGCCCTTGCCGGCAATCGGCGTCGGCAGGATCACGTCGAACGCGGATAAACGATCGGTGGTGACGATCAGCATCTTGTCGGCGTCGATGTCGTAAATATCGCGCACCTTGCCCTGGTTGATCAGCGGCAGGCTCTTGATGCTGGATTGCAGTAAAGGCTGTGTCATTGCGTTCTCTGGGAGATAGTTCGGAAAAGGGTGAAT
>NZ_DASXVH010000019.1:0-29100 GCF_036504375.1 Novimethylophilus sp. | reverse complement strand
CTATATCGCTTGAAGTTGTCTTGGGCCGCCAAGTTCAAAACGCAGCCTCGCCAAGGATCGGAGTCTTGCTTGTATCCAAGTTTGTTGCAGGCTGGACCATATACTTGAATCATTTGGTCGACTTCATGTTGCATCTGAGCGGCATGCTCGGCCGGAGTCGTGGTGCAGCCGGCGGCCAAGGGAGCCAGTACCAAGATGAAGAGTATGCATAACGATTTCATTGTGCATATTTGATAAGGTAACCCACATTCAAGTTCCAAACTGCGAACAAACTGCATGGTTAAACTTCTGACAAGAAAAAGACTAGATCATAAAATGCGACGAAGCAGGGCTAAAAATGCAGACAGATGATTCTGCCCGTGTGCAAGAATATGGTTCCAGTCGCACAACCCTGTCGGGATAGAGTCATTCTGGAGACAAGCCACTGAACACGCTTCCCCTTCAAGCCGCAATTCGGGTTATTGAATCGCTTGCCGATGTCGACGAGCAGCAATGGAACGCTCTCGCCGGGGATCAGCCCTTTCTGCGCCATGAATTTCTCGCCACGCTGGAAAGCACCGGCTGCGCGTCTCATCGGGCGGGATGGATACCGCAGCACCTGACCTTGTGGCAAGGCGATATGCTGACGGGCGCAATGCCGCTGTATCTCAAGCTTCATTCATACGGCGAATACGTCTTCGACTGGGCCTGGGCGCAAGCCTACCAGCGGCACGGACTGGACTATTATCCCAAGCTGGTGAACACCATCCCTTTTACTCCCGTGAGCGGACAACGCCTGCTGGCAAATTCGCCTAAGGATCGTGCACTCCTGCTTTCTTCGTCAATAAAACTGGCGGGCGATGTGGGCGCCTCCTCGCTGCACTGCCTTTTCCCCACCGAGCAACAGGCCAGGGAAATGCAGGCGCAAGGCATGCTGCTGCGCAGCGGCGTACAGTTCCACTGGCGCAACCAGGACTATGCGGATTTCGACGCCTATCTCGCCGGCATGAATCACGACAAGCGCAAGAAGATCAAACAGGAGCGCCGCAAGGTCATGGAGGCCGGGGTCGAGTTCGCGCATATCAGGGGGCGTGATGCGACGCCTGCGCAGTGGGAGTTTTTCCACGAATGCTATAACACCACCTACCGCCGGCACCGCTCCACGCCCTACCTGAATCTGGATTTCTTCAGCACCATAGGCGCGGTACAACCGGAAAATGTGCTGCTCATCATTGCCAGCCGCGCGGGGCGGCCTATCGCCGGCGCACTGAATTTGTTCAATGCGCATACTCTCTATGGTCGCTACTGGGGGGCCACGGAAACCCTGCCCGGCTTGCATTTCGAAACTTGCTATTACCAGGCGATCCGGTTCTGCATCGACAACCGCATCAGCGTGTTTGAGGGTGGCGCCCAAGGCGAGCACAAGGTAGCGCGGGGGTTTCTGCCCACGCCCACCTGGTCCGCGCACTGGCTGGCCCACCCGGAGTTCTCGCGTGCGGTGGAAGAATTTCTGGCGCACGAGGCACAGGGAATCGCACAATACATGACCGAGCTTAACGAAAGCTCGCCGTTCAAAACCTCGGAAATCTCATAGATGTCTACATTCTTAACCGCCGCCTTGTATAAATTCGTCGCGCTTCCCGATTTTGCCGAACTCCGGGCACCGCTGCTGGCCGTTTCGACAACGGAGTCAAAGGCCCGCTGTTGCTGGCCGAGGAGGGCATCAACGGTACCATCGCGGGCTTGCCCGAGGGCGTGCATGCGGTCTTGGCATTCTTGCGGCGCGAAGGATTTGACGAGGCCTATCACCTTGAAGGCGGCATTTTGAAATACCTGGAAACGGTGCCGGTACTCGTCACACTGGACGGACGGGTGCTGGATGAAAGCCTGGACATCATGCTGTGGGCGCTGGAGCAACGTAATCCCGGTCAATGGTTAACCCCGGAGCAAGGCTCCCGTGCGGCCATGCTGGCGCTGATCGCGCAATGCGATGGAGAATTTAAATTTCACCTGGATCGCTACAAGTACCCTGAGCGTTATGAGAATGTCGATGCGCAAGCACACCGTATTGTGGGGCCAGCTTTCTGGAGGAGCTCAACACGCAGTTAAGCGCGCAGCCCTGGCCGCGATTGCAGGCCTGGCTGTCGGCGATCGTGGATGCAGAAATGTACGAACGCATCATGCAGAAATACCCTCAATGGCAGTCCGGCACGGCTGGCATTATTTTCCCATAGTCACTTGCTCCGCCACACGCTCGCCAGCCAAGGCTGCTGTTCCCGCGGCAGCCCGGCGGGGCGATAGTAGTGCGTCAGCTCGATAAACCCTGCTTCCACCATATATTGTCGCCAGGCGTCCAGATCGTAATACGCGCCATAGCGACCGCCGTTCCAGCCTTCCGAGTTATTGCCGCACGGATTGGAACTCAACAATACACCGCCCGGTTTCAGCGTCACGTGCAATTGCAGCAGCACGGCAGGCAGTTCCTGACTGGGGACATGAAACAGCGCGGCATTGGCAAACACGCCATCGAAATAATCACGCGGCAAATCCAGTTGCAGGAAATCCTGTTGCCAAACTTCACAGCCGCTATACGCCCGCGCCATTTCGGCAAACCGCACGGCGCCTTCCAAGCCCACCGCGCAATGGCCGAGTTCGGCAAACACCTTGAGATCGCGTCCCGGCCCGCAGCCGAAATCGAGGATGGTATGGGGTTGATCGCCCTCGATGTATTGCAGCAGCGTCGCAATATTCTGGCTCACATCATGATGGCGTGTGCCATCCCAAAAGCCTTGGGCATACTGATTGTAGTGCTGCAGCGTGAGTGTGGTGATTCTTTCCAGATCTTGCGGATTAAGTTTCATGTCTTTGGATGGCATCCTGTTCCCGGCACCGTCAAGCGCCATGTGCGGTTTCTTCCGGCCGGCAATGACGTTGTCGCGCCAGCCGCCACGACTATCCATGCTGCTAATCCGGCGACTGGCCCGGCCCGGTAACAATCTCGCCCCGTTCGGGCAAAAGGCGCAGTTATACCACCGGCCTTAGCTCGCCCCAATGATCGCCGTCCTCGTCTAGTCAGACGCTTTTAGCATTTCTTCCAGCAGCCAGCGCTCCAGCACCGCGATAACATGCGCCCGCTCTTCGTCGGTAAGCGCTTGCCCGCGCGGAATCCGGTGCCATTTCTCAAGGCAGTGACGACAGCAGCAAGCGGTGGCGTGCTGGGCGACGAATACCGGATGGCCGCGAAACGGGGTCTGCTTGCCGTCGTTGACGACAACCGCCGGGGCAAGGCGTTTTGCGATGAAGTCCTCGGCATGCGGCAGCACCACGGGCAAGCCCTTGCTCCGCAAATAGTCCAGGTCCTTGCCCCGCAGATGAAAACCGCGGCGGAAAGACGATTTCGCCAGCGCGGCAAAAATTTCGTCGAGCTCTCTCATACGGCACGTTGCGTCAAGGCAGCAGAACGCTCGACCCCGTGGTCCTGCGCGCTTCCAGGTCGCTGTGGGCCTGCGCCGCGTCGTCGAGCCGGTAGCGCTGCTCGATCTCGATCCTGACCTTGCCGGATTGCACGATGTCGAACAGGTCTTTTGCAGTTGCTTCCAGATCCCGCCGGGCCGCAGTATAGGTAAACAGCGACGGGCGCGTGACGAACAGCGAGCCTTTTTGCGACAGCAGGCCCAGGTCGAACGGCGGCACCGGGCCGGAAGCATTGCCAAAGCTCGCCAGCAACCCCAGCGGCTGCAGGCAGTCGAGCGAGCCCAGAAAAGTATCCTTGCCGACGGAATCGTAGACCACCCGCACGCCGGCGCCTTGCGTAATGTCCTTCACGCGCTCGACGAAATTTTCGCTGCGGTAGTTGATGCAATGATCGGCGCCGTGCTTGCGCGCCAGCGCGCATTTCTCATCCGAACCGGCGGTGCCGATCACCGTCGCGCCGAGCGCTTTCAGCCACTGGCAGGCAATCAGCCCGACGCCGCCGGAAGCGGCGTGAAACAGCACCGTGTCGCCGGCTTGCACGGCATAAGTCCGGCGGATCAGGTACTGCACCGTCATGCCCTTGAGCATCATTGCCGCGCCCTGCTCGAAGGTGATGCCTTCGGGCAGGATGCAGAGCCGGTCGGCGGGCAGGTTGCGCACTTCGCAATAGGCGCCCAGCGGGCCGCCGGCATAGGCCACGCGGTCGCCGGACCTGACCCAGGACACGCCGGCGCCTACCGCCTCGACGACGCCGGCCCCTTCATTGCCGGCGCCAGACGGCAGCGGCACCGGGTATAACCCGCTGCGCTGGTAGACATCGATGAAATTGAGCCCGCAGGCCATATGGCGCACGCGCGCCTCGCCAGGGCCGGGTGCGCCGACGGCGACGTCTTCGACCTGCAGCACTTGCGGACCGCCGGTCTCGTGGAATCGAACGGCTTTGCTCATCGTATGCTCCTTGCGGGGTATAGTATTACCCAGCATTATAGACATCGCCCGGTGAAACGATCGCCCATCGCCATAGCCGAGCCATCCGGTTTCAGGAGATACCACATGGCAACAGAGACTGCACCCTTGCTCCGGCACAGCTTTCCGCGCCTGCAGGACGGTACGCCCCAATCCCTGGACCAGTACGCCGGCAAGGTGCTGAGCTTTTCCGGCACGGTGACACCGAATGCGCCGGAGTTGCTGGCCGCGACCGACCGCCTGCCGGAGGAACACACAAATGCATGACCGCGCTGCCGGCGCCATTATCGGCGCCTTAATCGGCGATGCCCTTGGCCTCGGCTGCCACTGGTATTACGACCTGGACGAGTTGCGCCGCGACCATGGTCCGTGGATAGACGGCTACACCACGCCCAGACCGGGCCGCTACCACGCCGGCATGCAGGCCGGACAGCTGTCGCAGAGCGGGCTGATTCTGGTGATGCTGCTGCGCTCCGTGGTCGAGCATGGGCAATACCGGGAGGACGACTTCACCCGCCGGCTGGACGAGGAACTGTTTCCGCAGCTGGACGGCACGCCGGTGAACGGGCCGGGCGGCTATACCAGTCAGTCGATCCGCGAAGCCTATCGGCGCAGAGTGGAGCAGCATAAGCCCTGGAGCCAGACCGGCGGCCATGCCGATACTACCGAAGCCGCCGAGCGTGCCATCGTGCTTGCCGCACGTTATGCGCGAGAGCCAGCGAAAGTTGCCGAATACGTATCGTCCAACTGCCTGCTGACGCAGGCGGATGAGGCCATCGTCGCGATGACGACGGCTTACAATGTGGTCCTGTCGCAATTGGTCGCCGGCGAGAAGCTGGCGCCCGGCATTTCGCAAAAACTGATGCAGTTGGTGCGCAGCGGAGAGTTGCCGTTTCATTCGGTGGTAAAAAACAATTTCGCCCCGCCGCGCCAGGGCGATCCCGATCCGCCGCGGGCCGGACGCTTCTCTTCGCCGGATGCGCTGCTGACGCCGCAGTCCATCGCGCTGGCCGCCGCAGACCCGGACATCCGCATCGAACCGGCATGGAAGGTATCCTTAGTCTACGGCATGCCCTGCGCGATTTACCACCAGCTGCCTGCCGCCTATTATCTGGCGTCACGCTTCGCCGGCGACTTCGAATCCGCGGTGCTGCATGCGCTCAACGGCGGCGGCCAGAATATGTCGCGCGCGATGCTGACCGGCGCGTTGGTCGGGGCGCAGGTGGGGCTTGCGGGGATTCCGCAGCGTTTCATCGCCGGGCTGGAGAACGGCGAAGAACTGGCAGGCCTCGCGCAACAGCTCGCGGCGCAGGAGAATTAGCGTTTAACCCAGCCAATCCATTAGCTGGGCCTAATGCAGCTGCTGTAAATCCAGCTTGCGCAGCCCTGGGGCAAGCCGTGCGGTGGCCGCGACCACCGTCAACGTCATCAGCCCGCCGAAAACCACCGACGGCACCAGCCCCATCAGCCGCGCGGCCACGCCCGACTCGAAAGCCCCCAACTCGTTCGACGAGCCGATAAAAATGCCGTTGATCGCAGAAACGCGGCCGCGCATCGCATCCGGCGTCATCAATTGCAGAATCGTGGTGCGCAACACGATGGATACGCCATCGAAGATACCGGACAACACCAGCAACAGCGCGGCGACCCAGAAAGAAGTCGTCAGCGCGAACAGGATGATGCAGGTACCGAAACCGGCTACCGCCGTCAGCAACAGCCGGCCCGCGTGCAGGTTGATCGGATGGCGGGCGAGGATGACGCCGGTGATGAGCGCACCCACCGCCGGCGCGGCGCGCAGCATACCCAGCCCCTGCGGGCCGTAGTGAAACACGTCGTGAACGAACATCGGCAGCATCGCCACGGCGCCGCCGAACAGCACCGCGAACATGTCCAGCGCCTGCGCACCGAGGATGATCTGGTTGCCGAAAACGAAACGCAATCCTTCCCTGATGCTGGAAAACACCGGCACCGTTTCGGCCGGCGGCGGCTCGGCCACCTGCAACAACAGCAGGGATACCGCGGCACAAGCCGCCAGCAAGGCTGCGGCCGCATAGGCGACGGCGATGCTGGCCCAGCCCACCAGCGCCCCGCCCAATGCCGGGCCCAGCACCACCGCCAGCTGGAATACCGAACTACCCATGCCGGCGCCGCGGGCGTACTGTTCGCGCGGCAATACCAGCGCGAACAAGGCGCTGAAAGACGGGCCGATGAAGGCGCGGGCCAAGCCCACGCAGGCGATGGAAGCGTATATCCAGGCCGAGGGATGGCCCGGCAGCCAGCCGCCGGCAACCGCTGCCAGCACCCACGCATTCAGTCCCACGACAGCGCTGGCCAGCACGCCGAACATGCGGCGCGAATGATGGTCCACCGCGTAGCCTGCAAACAGCGCGCAGCAAAAATAAGGGATGACTTCGGCCAGTCCGATCAGGCCCAAGGCCAAAGGGTCGCGCGTCAATTGGTAAACATGCCAGCCGACCACCACCGCCATGATCTGGTAGGCCAGCACGATCTGCAGCCGGAAAGCCAGCAGTTTGAGAAAACCGCGATTGCGCAGCGGCGAGGTTAATTGTATGGGAAGGGAATTCATATTCGTAAAACTCGGAACACGATACCACACCCACTATTCCGTTCGGCCAAATACCAGTCTTCTGTGTATCGCCGAACAGAGCGGCAGTGGTTAAAGGAGGGTAATTTTTGTTGAACCGGTGCTGGGTGGGTTCGCCTCCAGCCTGCTGCCGGAGATTGCGCAGACATAAATCCCCATATGCAAGCGGCTATCCGGAATGCATAAAATCGTGGCCGACTGCGATGAATAGGCATACGATTATCTTTACCACGGCAACTAGCCATTCGGATACGCACCCAGCCGGATGGGGAAAGACAGGAGCATCATGAACCTGGACTTCAATTTCAACGAGTGGGCTTTTCTGGCGAAAACCAACCCCGAGGGTTTCGAGCGGTATCGATCGCAGTACATTAATCAGTTCCTGAGCCAGTCGGGCAGGCACAGGCACCGGTTGGAGGCGCTGCAATCGCGAATAGACGTGGAACGGGAGCAGGCGCCGACTCCCGAGGCTGCGCTGGCGGCGATTTCGCGCAAAATGTGCCAGTCGCTGTCCCTGCTGGGCGATGGAATGGAAAGTCTGAAAATGCTGCTGCCCCAGCCCCGCCCTTCCTGCTCCGCCATTTCCGCACCCAAGCGACGGTGCAAAACGGGTTGAATTTCGGAGTTCTACCGCAGGGCACACGGCGCAGGCTGAAGCCGAATTATTCCGAAGGCAGCACCTTGAAGCCTATGCTCTCGTCAGGCCCGGTTTCTTCGCTGTGGATCTCGGTGACGCTGGCCGACGGCGGGCCGCGCCTGCACCAGGCCTGAATTTGCTCCACCGCGCCGGGCTCGCCTTCGATATAAGCCTCCACCGTGCCGTCCAGGCAGTTCCTGACCCAGCCGCGAATGCCGCAGCGCTCGGCCTCGCACCGCATGGATTCGCGATACCAGACGCCCTGTACGCGACCGTGGATTTTCAGTTTTCTGGCGATTGTGTCCGACATAGGCCTATCTGCTTTCCGCTGAGGCCTAATATTACTCCCGCCATCGTTCCGTCCGATACCATGAAACGCCGCAAAGCGTTTTAGGCGTTAAACTGGATCCTGCGCTACTGAAGGAGTCGAGGATGTTCATCGCTGGCCTGGGCACCGCCAATCCGCCATATCGCTATACGCAGGCCGATTGCCTGCGGGCGCTGGAAGGCAGCCGCCAGTTTCTGCAGCTCAGGCCGGCTTCGCAGCTGCTGCTCGCCAGAATATTGCAGAACGCCCACGGCATCGCGACGCGCAATTTCGCACTTGCCGACCTGAGCCAGGCGTTCGACCTGGTGCCGGACACATTGCACCGCCGTTTCCTCGAAAACGCCCCCATGCTCGCGGCGCAGGCTGCCGCCCAGGCGCTGAACGAGGCAGGACTGACGCCCGCCGCCATCGATGCCGTGGTAATCAGCACCTGCACCGGCTACCTCTGCCCCGGCCTCACCAGCTATGTGATCGAACGCATGGGGTTGAGGCCGGAAGTGCTCGCACTGGACCTGGTCGGCCAGGGCTGCGGCGCGGCGATTCCCAATATGCGCAGCGCAGAAGCACTGCTGGCCGCCGGGCGCGCGCGGCACGTGCTGTCGGTGTGCGTCGAGGTGTGCAGCGCGGCGCTTTACCTGGACGACGACCCCGGCGTGCTGGTCAGCGCCTGCCTGTTCGGCGACGGCGCCGGCGCGGCGGTGCTGTCAGCGAAACCCGGCGCCGGGCCGCACACCATCGAATGGATGGACTGCGCCACCATCACCAATCCGCAAGACCGCGACCTGCTGCGCTTCGGGCATCGGGACGGCATGCTGAGGAACATCCTTTCGCCGCAAGTGCCCGAACTCGCCGCACGCTATGCGAAGGCGATATTGAACGAACTGTTGCCGCGCCACGGACTGGCGCAAAGCGACATTGCCGGCTGGGTCTGGCACGGCGGCGGCAAGACCGTGCTGGACGCGCTGCAGCAGCAACTGATGCTCGGCGATAGCGACGTGCGCATCAGCCGCATGATCCTGCACGACTACGGCAACCTGAGCAGCGCTTTCGTCTATTTCGTGCTGCAAGCCGCGCTGGCCGGGCAGCCGCGCCCCGGCTGGTGGTGGATGTCGTCTTTCGGCGCCGGCTTCAGCTGCCACGGCGCACTGCTGAGAATCTCATGAGGCACCCATGAGCCTGGCGCGCATCATCGAACCCGAATGGCTGGACGAACTGCCGCCCGACGCCCCGCGTGCGCTACGCTCGCGCCGCGACCTGCGGCGCCTGAACTTCATCATGGGCAATGCCGGCATTTTGCGGCGGCAGCTGCTCCTGCATCGCTCACGCCCGGCAACCATTGTCGAACTGGGTGCCGGCGATGGCACTTTCATGCTGGCACTCGCGCGGCGGCTGGGCATCGGTCCGGTCAACACCATCCTCGTCGACCGCCAGCCGAATATGGCCGAAAAGGCACAGCACGGACTGGAAGCTCTGGGCTGGTGCGTGGAATACGCGGTCGCGGATGTATTCGACTGGCTGGCAAAAACCGACCGGATGGAAGTAACGATCTGCAACCTGTTCCTGCACCATCTACCTCCGCCGGCGCTCGCCGCGCTGCTGGCCGGGTGCGCCGCGAAAACCTCGCTGTTCCTCGCCTGCGAGCCGGCCCGCACCCGGCTGGCCTTGGGCGGCAGCCACTTGCTCGGGCTCATCGGCTGCAACGACGTCACCCGGCACGATGCAGTGGCCAGCGTGCATGCGGGATTCTGTCGGCGAGAGCTGTCGGAACTCTGGCCCGACAAGCAAGCATGGCTGCTGGAAGAGCATGGTGCCGGGCTGTTCAGCCATGTCTTCGCGGCGCGACGGCAATAAGATGCCGCACTACGACGCGCTGGTGATCGGCGGCGGGCCCGCCGGCGCCACCGCCGCACTGCTGCTGGCGCGCGCCGGCTGTTCGGTAGGCGTGATCGAGCAAGCCGTTTTCCCGCGGCGAAAAGTGTGCGGCGAATTCCTGTCGGCAGGCAGCCTGCCGCTGTTGCGGGAACTGGGCGTCGCCGATGCTTTCGATGCCGAAGCCGGCCCCGAAGTGCGCGAAATCGGCCTGTTCGCCGGCCGCGCGATGCTCAAGGCACCCATGCCGCAGCCAGCCAAGCATGAGCGTCCATGGGGCCGTGCACTCAGCCGCGAACGGCTGGATACGCTGCTGCTGGACCATGCGCAACAGGCAGGGGCGGAAGTCTGGCAGCCGTGGAAAGCCGTCGGGCTGCAACGCGAGCAGGATTCTTTTAGTTGCAGCGCCAGAAATGCTGCCGCCGGAGAAACAGCGACACTGGCAGCCAGCATCATCATTGCCGCCCACGGCTCGTGGGAGCCCGGCAAGCTGCTTACGCAAGCGCTTCACCGGCCGGCGCACGACGCCGATCTGTTCGGCTTCAAGGCACATTTCAGCAATGCCGCGCTCGCTCCCGGCCTGATGCCGCTGTTGGTGTTCGCCGGCGGTTATGGTGGCATGGTGCACACCGGCAGCGACCGGGTGAACCTGTCCTGCTGCATACGCCGTGATCGCCTGGCGCGGGTACGCCAACAGGGCGACAAAGCCGGGGACGCAGTGCTGCGTCATATTCAACGCTGCTGCCTCGGGGTCGAACTGGCGCTGAAAAATGCCACGCTGGAACATCACTGGCTGTCCGCCGGGCCGATCAATCCCGGCATCCGCGAAGCACCGTTGCCGGGGATTTTTCTCGCCGGCAACACCGCCGGCGAAGCCCATCCCATCATCGCCGAAGGCATCAGCATCGCGATGCAATCGGCGTGGCTGCTGAGCCAGGCTCTGATTCCCGGCCGGCAGCGGCTGGCGGACGAGGATTTCCTGCGCGAGGCGGCAAGCAGCTACCGCTCTGCCTGGCGCCGCCATTTTTCGACGCGCATCCGCGCCTCCGCATTGTTTGCCCAGCTGGCGATGAGGCCGCTGACGGCGGCGCTGCTGTTGCCCGCGTTCAGGCTGGCGCCTGCGCTACTGACCTCGGGCGCCCGGCTGGCCGGCAAAGCCGTAATGGTCGTGTAAGCGGAAACTTACCGGCGGTGCCCCGGCGCACCCGCAACAGTTCGTTCAGCGTCACCATGCCGGCCAGCTCGCTTTCGCCGCCGCCCCGCACACATTTTGTGCCAAATCGGGTACGTCGCACTGACAACAGGCGGGGAAAATCGGGAGCGCGACAGCAACCTGTGGCTGTTTCTCAACGTGTCGGCCCAGGTCATCAACCGACGGCGCGACCACGAGCCCTTTTTTGCCGACCTGCTGGCGCATTACGCGGTTGCGCCGCGGCAGATCGTAGTGGAGATCGTCGAAGGCGTGATCCCGGACTTCAACCTGCTCACCGAAACGGTCGAATTCTACCGGGATGCCGGCTGCGTAGTAGCGATCGACGATTTCGGCGCCGAAGCCTCTGATAGCGAGCGCATCTGGCGCGCCAGCCCGGATACGTCAAGCTCGACCGCAAAATCATCGCCGCCGCGGAATTCAACGACAAGGCGCGGCGCGTGCTGCAAGCCACGGTCGCGCTGATCCATGAAGCCGGCAGCCTGGCTTTGCTGGAAGGTGTAGAAAATGCCCGGCAGGCAATGATCGCGCTTGACAGCGGCACCGACCTGGTCCAGGGGTTTCATTTTGCGCGGCCGGCGTTGCGCGACGGCATGCGCCACGCTGATCATGATGGACAAGGCCGACCTGTGCTATGTGATCGATGCCGACGGCAGCCAGATCGGTGCCAGCCTGAAGAAGCCGCGCGACGACAGAAGCTCGCGCTTCATGCCGCTGGAAAATACCAGCGGCACCAACTGGGCGCACAAACCCTACCACTACTGCGCCATCCTGCAACCCGACGAATTGCAGATCAGCCGCCCCTACCTTTCGATCACCAGCGCCAGCCTGTGCGCAAGCTGTCGGCTACTTTCCAGGCAGAAGGCCAGCGATGCGTGCTGTGCTGCGATATCGAATGGTGCGAGGAAAGCCGCAAGCGCTAGCACGGGCGAACAAGCGCGGCCCTTGCCGCTTTGCACCATGACTCAACGCTGACGTCTCAACCCGAGTTCCTTCACCAGCGCATACAGCGCCGGTATGACGATCAACGTCAATATCGTGGATGACACCATGCCGCCCACCATGGGCGCGGCGATACGCTTCATCACTTCCGAACCGGTGCCGCTGCCCCACATGATGGGCAGCAGACCGGCCATGATCGCGACCACGGTCATCATCTTGGGGCGCACGCGCTCCACCGCGCCTTCCATCACTGCTTGATAAAGGTCGGCAACGGCGAACGGCTTGCTTTCAGCCTCGCGTTGCGCCTTGAGCTCCCGGTAGGCGTGATCGAGATAGATCAGCATGATGACACCGGTTTCCGCCGCCACCCCGGCCAGCGCGATGAAGCCGACCGCCACCGCCACGCTCATGTTATAGCCCAGCCAGTACATCAGCCAGACGCCGCCCACCAGCGAGAACGGCACTGACAGCATGACGATCAGGGTTTCCGTCAGCCGGCGGAAGTTGAAATAGAGCAGCACGAAGATGATCAGCAGCGTCAGCGGCACCACGAGCTTGAGGCGCGCCAAGGCGCGCTCCATGTATTCGAACTGGCCGCTCCAGGTCGCGTAGTAGCCGGGCTGAAACCTGACCTGTGCGCGCACCGCCTTCTGCGCATCTGCCACGTAGCTGCCGATATCGCGCCCGCGCATGTCGACGAAGATATAGGCCGACAGCAGCGCGTTCTCGGTGCGGATGCCGGGCGGCCCCTTTTCCAGGCTGATGCGCGCCAGCTGGCCGAGCGGGATCAGCGCGCCATTCATGGTCGGCACCAGCACCTGGCGGGCGATTGCATCGGGGCTGGAGCGCAGCTCGCGTGGATAGCGCGTGATGACGCCGAAACGCTCGCGCCCTTCCACGGTGGTGGTGACGGTTTCGCCGCCGAGCGCACTGCCGATCACCTCCTGCAGGTCGCCGACCGCCAGCCCGTAGCGCGCCAAGGCTTGCCGGTCGGGCTCGATCATCAGGTAGTAGCCGCCGGTAATGCGCTCGGCATAGGCGCTGGTGGTGCCCGGCACCTGCTTCACTACGGCCTCGATGTCCTTGGCGAGCTTTTCCATTTCTTTGAGATCCTTGCCGAATACCTTGATGCCGATCGGCGTGCGGATGCCGGTGGAAAGCATGTCGATGCGCGCCTTGATCGGCATGGTCCAGGCGTTGCTCACGCCCGGCATCTGTACCGCCTGGTCCAGTTCGGCGATCAACTTGTCGGTGGTCATGCCAGAGCGCCATTCGGACTCTGGCTTGAGATTGATGACCGTCTCGAACATTTCCAGCGGCGCCGGATCGGTGGCGGTATTGGCGCGGCCCGCCTTGCCGAACACCGAGGCCACCTCGGGGAAGCTCTTGATGATCTTGTCCTGGGTCTGCATGGTTTCCGCCGCCTTGGTGACGGACATGCCCGGCAGGCTTGCCGGCATGTAAAGCAGGGTACCTTCGTTCAGGGTCGGCATGAACTCGCTTCCGAGCCGGGTCAGCGGGTAAATGGATACTCCCAGCACCAGCAGCGCGGCGAAAATGGTGAGCTTCTTCCAGCGCATCACCCAGGCGATAATCGGGCGGTAGAGCCAGATCAGCAAACGGTTCACCGGATTTCTGCGCTCCGGCATGATCTTGCCGCGCACGAACAGCAGCATCAGCACCGGCACCAAGGTCACCGACAATAGCGCCGCACCCGCCATGGAGAAGGTCTTGGTGTAGGCCAGCGGCTGAAACATGCGGCCCTCCTGCGATTCCAGCGTGAATACCGGCAGGAAGGAGACGGTGATGATCAACAGCGAGAAGAATAGCGCCGGGCCGACTTCCTTGCAGGAATCAATCATCAGCTGGATACGGGGAGTGTCTGGCGGTGCCCGCTCGATGTGCTTGTGGGCGTTTTCGATCATCACAATCGCGGCATCCACCATGGCGCCGATGGCAATGGCGATGCCGCCCAGGCTCATGATGTTGGAGTTGAGCCCCAGCCAGCGCATCAGGATAAAGGCAATCAGCACCCCGACCGGCAGCATCAGAATAGCGACCAAAGCACTACGCACATGCAGCAGGAACAGCACGCAGACCAGCGCGACAACGATGCTTTCCTCGAACAGCGTCGATTTGAGATTCTCGATGGCGCGGTGGATCAGGTCGGAACGGTCGTACACCGTCTCCACCGTGACGCCGGCAGGTAACCCAGGGGCGATCTCGGCGAGCTTGTCCTTGATGTTATGAATGACTTCGAGGGCATTCTGCCCGTAACGTGCCATGGCGATGCCGCCCACTACCTCGCCCTCGCCGTTCAGTTCGGCCAGGCCGCGCCGCTCGTCCGGCGCCAGCTCCACTCTGGCCACGTCGCGCAGCAATACCGGCGTACCCCTGTCGGCCTTGACCACCAGCGTTTCCAGGTCCTTGATGCCGCGCAGATAGCCCTTGCCGCGCACCATGTACTCGGTCTCGGTCATTTCCACCACGCGCCCGCCGACGTCGCGATTGCTGTCGCGGATCACCTGCGTGATGCGGGCCGGCGAGATACCGTAAGCCTGCAGTTTGCGCGGGTCGAGCACCACCTGATACTGCTTGACGAAGCCGCCTACGCTGGCGACTTCCGCGACGCCGTGGGCCTTGGTCACTTGATAACGCAAGTACCAGTCCTGAATCGCCCGCAACTCCTCCAGCGAACGGTTCTTGGCCAGCACCGCGTACTGGTAGACCCAGCCCACCCCGGTGGCGTCCGGCCCCAGCGTCGGCGTCACGCCGCGCGGCAGACGGCCGGTCACGGCATTGAGATATTCCAGCACGCGCGAACGTGCCCAATAGATGTCGGTTCCGTCCTCGAAGATCACGTAAACGAAGCTGGCGCCGAAGAACGAGAAGCCGCGCACCACCTTGGATTTAGGCACCGACAGCATGGCCGTGGTGAGTGGATAGGTAACCTGATCCTCCACCACCTGCGGCGCCTGCCCGGGATATTCGGTATAGACGATGACCTGCACGTCGGACAGGTCTGGAATGGCATCCAGTGGCGTTTTGAGCAAGGCATAGACGCCGGCGCCGGCCACGAACAGGGTCGCCAGCAACACCAGGAACACGTTGCGTACCGACCATTCGATTACTCGATCAAGCATATCAGTGTCCCTCGTGCCCGGTGGCCGGTGCCGGAGCGGGGCTGGCAGGCGGGGTTGCACCGTGCCCGCTGTGCCCGCCGAAGCTGCCCAGCGCCGCTTTCAGGTTGCTTTCCGCGTCGATCAGGAAATTGGCGCGCACCACCACGTTTTCGCCCTCATCCAGGCCTTGCAGCACCTCGACATAACCGTCGCTGCGCATGCCGAGCTTGACTTCGCGCGGCTCGAACAGCCCTTCGGCGCGCTGCACCAGCACCACCTGGCGCGTGCCGCTGTCGATCACGGCCGAATCCGGTACTGTCAGCGCACGGGACTTGCCGTGGCCGGAAACCAGTTGCACGCTGGCGTACATGTCGGGCCTGAGCATTCCCCCGGGATTGGCCAGCTCCACCCGTACCTTGGCGGTGCGGGTCTCGGGCGTCACGGTGGGATAGATGTAGGCGACCTTGCCTGTCAGCTCTTTTTCAGGATAAGCATCGACGCTGATCTTCACTGGCTGGCCTAGGTGCACCAATGCAAGATCCTGTTCGAACACATCGGCGAGCAGCCAGACGGCCGACAGGTCGGCAATCTTGAACAGCGGCTCGCCCGGTATGAAGCGCATGCCCTGTACGGCGGCCTTTTCCAGTACCACGCCGCCGGCCGGAGCATACAGGGTCAGCGTGCGCGTGGCCTTGCCATCCCGTTGCAGGCGTTGCAACTGGGCATCGGAAATGTCCCAGTTGCGCAGGCGCTTGAGGGCGCCCTCCGCCAGTTGGCCGACGCCGACCAGTGACTCCTCCGTGCCATTCTTCAGAGATTGACGACCGTTCCAGGCGATCAGGTATTCCTCCTGCGCAGAGACCAGCTCCGGGCTGTACACCTCCATCAGCGGCTGGCCGCGCTTCACCGGCTGGCCGGTGGCATTGACGTGGAGCTTCTCGATATAGCCCTCGAACTTGGTGGTGACGGTAGAGAGGCGGCGTTCGTCCAGCTGGAACTGGCCGACGGCACGCACCGTCCTGGCCAGCTCCCGCGATGAGACCTGCTCGGTCCTGACCCCTAGCTTCTGCACCTTGTCCGGGCTGATCTTGACCCGGCCGGCGGAAGCTTCCTCGTCGACATAGACCGGGATGTAATCCATGCCCATGGAATCCTTCTTGGGTACCGGTGAGGTGTCGGGCAAACCCATCGGGTTGCGGTAATACAGCACCTTGCGCTCCGCGCCGGCCGTACCGGGCTCGGAAGCAGCCGGTCGCTCGTCCGCGTAGACCGGGATGTAGTCCATTCCCATGCTGTCTTTTTTCGGCGCCGGCGAGGTATCCGGCAAGCCCATGGGGTTACGGTAATACAGTATTTTGCGCTCGCTTTTAACCGGCGCGGAGGCGGCCGACTCCGGTGTCGCGGCCTGCTTCATCCCCAGCCAATATCCCGTGCCACTTGCCCCGGCCAATACAAGCAATGTCAAGGCGATCCAGATGCCGGAACGCTTCATAGTTCTTCTCCCACCAATTTTTCGATTTCGGAAACGCGCAGTTCCTGCTCTACCTGGGCCTTCAGCTTGTCCTGCCGGGCACGCTTGATCGCGCGCTGGGCGTCGAGCAGCGTGGCGAAATCCACCTTGCCTGCCTCGTAGCCGGCCAGCGCGGAACGGAACGTCAGCTCTGCCTGCGGCAGCAGGGTGTCGGCAATCAGCCGCTCCTGTTTTTCTGCACCTTCGAATGCTGCCAGGTTTTCCTGCAATTCGCCCGTAACCTGGTTCGCAATCGCCTGCTGCCGTTCCCTGGTGGCAGCCAGCATGGCGCCGGCCTCGCTTTCCTGGGCGCGGCGGGTATCGAAACGGATAGGAATGTTGATCTCCACCATCGCTTCCCAGCTATCGATGCTGCCACCGCGCTGAGTCGGAGCAATCATGAGCGTGACATCGGGATAGCGGTTCTTCTCCACCAGGCGCCGGCTGGCGTCGGCCGCCGATACTTGCGCCGACTGCGTGGCAAGCAGCGGATTGGTGCGCGCCGCTTTTTCCTGCAGGGCTGCGCCATCCAGCTTATTCGACGCAATGCGGCGCAGCGATTGCGGCTCCGCGATCGGGGCGTGCTGCTGGCGCCCCAACACGGTGTTGAGCTTGGTCATGGCATGATGCTGTTCGGTTTCCAGGTTGATGATCTCGGAACGCAGCGCCGTCTTCTCGACCTGGGCCCGGATCACGTCCTGCTGCGGCACCAGGCCGCTGGCGTAGCGCACCTGCGTTACCGCCTCCAGATCGCCCAGCAGGCGCAGGATTTCCTCATTCAGTTTCTTCAGGCCGACGGTCTGGTAATACTGGGCATATGCGCTTTTGATGCGGGCATGAATCTCGGCGACGGTCACTTGCCGGCGCCCCTTGGCCTGCTCCAGCTCCGCCGTGGCAACTTCCTTGCGCAGGTCGCGCTTGCCCCACCAGGGGATGGTCTGCCCCAGCCGGTACTGGGTTCCGTTGCCCTTGCCGGGCAGCGGATTGAAACCATCCGGCGCGCCCGGCCCGGCGAAATCCTTGAGCGTTGCGCGCAAGGTGGGGTCCGGCAGCGCGCCGGCCGGCACGATACGCTCACTAGCCGCGTCGATTTCGTAGCGCATGGCAGCAAGTTCGGGATTGTGCGCGTCGGCCCATTGCAACAACTCCTGAACCGTGGCGCCCGGTACCGCTGCAGTCTCGTCCGCGGCCACAAGCCCCGACAACGCCAGCAGACAAGCCGCCAGCAATGATTTTGGTATGCTCATCGTGTCACCTTTTCCGCTTACAGCCGGCTGAAGCCCATGCCCCGGCCGGCTGCGGGCTTTATTTGACCGGAGTGATGCCGGTGATGCGCGGTGCGCCGGCTGCCATCTCGAACTGGAATTCGACGCGCTCGCCCGCTTGCAGGCCGTTCAGCATCGCTTTGTCAGCCACCGCAAAATCCATCGTCATGCCCGGCCACTTGAGTTCAGACACCGCCTCATGTTTGAGCTTGAGTTTGGCGCCGGACCGGTCGATGGAAACAACCACGCCTTTCGTGCCATAGCGCTGCTGCGCTTCGGCCTTGGTGTGGTGTGCATCGTCGGCGTAAACGGGCATGGCTGCAGCGCCGAATGCCGCAGATGCAAGAGTAATTATCAAAAATCGTTTCATTAAGTAATGTCCTTTTCTGGATTAAGATCGATCCGGGCGGAACCAAGCCCGCCCGGAATATAGATTAGTGCTTGTGCATGTCACCCATGTCCATGGGCATGTTCCCCATATCCATCATCATGCGGTGCTCTTCCATCATCTGCTCCATCATCTGGTTCATGAGCTTCTGATGTTCGCTGTACCACTCATCGCGCTCCTGCGCGGACATGCCGGCCTTCGGCTTCATCGCGGCACATTTTCCCATGGTTTCATGCAGCATCTTCATGTGCTCGTCCATCAGCTTCTGGCGTTCAGCCCCTTTGGCGGCCTCGGCCTGCTGCAATTTCTGCTTGGCCTGCATGACGCGTTGTATCATTTGTTGCTGGAAGAAATCCGGACCCGCCATGGCGGGGGCGGATATAAAGCCGACGCTGCAGACGGCGAAAGTGGCGATCATTCTGTGGATGGTTTGCTTGTTCATGATGAATACTCCTATCAAAATTAAAAAACTCCGGCAATTGGTCAGGCTTGCCAGGAGGTACTGCGCTATGCCCCCGGAATCCTGTTGCAACAGCCTTTGGGTTTGGCATGAGCCTGGGAAGCCGTGTTCCGGTCGGTGAAGCCATACCATGCCGCCTTCAGTCGAAGCCACCAGGTATCAACCGGCCCGATGCCTGCCTCTGCAAGCCGAGGCAGTATCTGGCTGAAGGCAAGTTTCGCCGCATCATAGGCAATAGTGGGGTTGCCGGTCTGCGTATCGAATGCCAGCCGCAACATGCCGGGGAATTGGCCTTCGAACTCGCGCAATGCATCTTCGGAAACCTCGGATGCTCCGATGCGCATGACGCGGCTGACGGTGTATTCCGTCGGGGTACTGCCCTGATGGGTAGTCTGAGACATCGCTCTTCCTCGCTTTGCAACATTCCGGGGGATGGTTCCGGCGGCGTCGAGGGGCAAGGCGCGAATTACCGTCGAATGCGGATACGCCAGACCTCGAACGGCGAACGAAACCACCGTTGGTCACAACGTGCTGAAGTGTCGGTAGATCGAGGCGTACCTTTTCCCGGGCAAGCGTCCGAGCACAAGGCTGTCGCGTGAAAGCTAGGCGACCTTCAGCACTAGGCTGAGATCGATCTGGGGGGATGGAATAACGATGAAGGAAGGGTTTGGTAATTGTCGTTGATCATGGGGAGGAAACTGGCAGTGGCCCCGGATGAGTCAACAGTGATGGTACTCGGAGTGAGTGCCTGCGCAACGCTCAGGTAGCAGGCATAGCATTTGTCATGCGATGTCTTGTCCATTTTGCCGTCATGCGATTGCTTGGCTGGCTCGTCCATTGCATGCATGCAATGGGGCGGCATATCGCCGGAAGCAACGAGGATTTGCGTAGCTGGATCATGCCCTTCGCAGGCAGGCATGGTCACGCCTGCAACACCTTGCAGCGGCAGGCAAAATACCAATATGACGGCAACCATGAGCTTGATAAGCTTACGCATTTTTTCAGTATGGGATAGATCGGTCTTTTTTGCAATAGACGGGCATGATGCCTCAAGTCTTTAAGCAACCCCAAGACACGGCAGAAACGGTAAAATACCGCCTCTCCGAAAGCAGCAGAGCACAAACCTTGAGTACTCTCCACGACGAAATCCAGCGGCGGCGCACTTTCGCCATCATTTCTCACCCCGACGCGGGCAAGACCACGCTGACCGAAAAACTGCTGTGGTTCGGCGGCGCGATCCAGATGGCGGGCGCGGTGCGGGCGCGCAAATCGAGCAAGCATGCGACTTCGGACTGGATGGAGCTGGAAAAGCAGCGCGGCATTTCGGTGACCTCCTCGGTGATGCAGTTTCCATACCGCGACTGCATCATCAATCTGCTCGACACCCCCGGCCACGACGACTTCTCCGAGGATACCTACCGCACGCTGACCGCAGTGGATTCGGCGGTGATGGTGATCGACTCGGTCAACGGCGTCGAGGCGCAGACCATCAAGCTGCTCAACGTGTGCCGGATGAGGGATACGCCCATCGTTACCTTCATCAACAAGCTGGACCGCGAAGGCAAGGCGCCGATCGACCTGCTGGACGAGATCGAATCGGTGCTGGGCATGCAGTGCGCGCCCGTCACCTGGCCGATCGGCATGGGCAAGACCTTCCGCGGCGTGTATCACCTCACCAACGACTCCGTCGCCTTTTTCGACCCGCATGCGGAAAAGGGCACGTCCGAACTCATCCAGGGCCTGGATAATCCGCGACTGGACGAGCTGATCGGCCATCAGGCGCAAGAACTGCGCGTGGATATCGAACTGGTGCGCGGCGCCTCGCATGCGTTCGATGCCGCAGCCTACCTTTCCGGCAAGCAGACACCGGTGTTTTTTGGCTCCGCGGTGAACAATTTCGGCGTGCAATCGCTGCTCGACGCGGTGGTGGATCTCTCGCCGACACCCTTGCCGCGCGCCACGGTCAGCCGCCAGGTACAACCCGACGAGCCCAAATTCTCCGGTTTCGTGTTCAAGATCCAGGCCAACATGGACCCCAAGCACCGCGACCGCATCGCCTTCGTGCGCGTCTGTTCCGGCAAGTTCGAGCGCGGCATGAAGGTTAAGCAGGTGTCCATCGACAAGCAGCTGGCCGTCAACAACGCCATCACCTTCATGGCGCAAGACCGCAACACCACCGACGAAGCCTACGCCGGCGACATCATCGGCATCCCCAACCACGGCACCATCAAGCTGGGCGACACCTTCACCGAAGGCGAAGACCTGAAATTCACCGGCATCCCCTCGTTCGCGCCCGAGTATTTCCGCCGCGCACGCCTGAAAAACCCGCTGAAGATGAAGCAGCTGCAAAAAGGCCTGCAGCAACTGGCCGAGGAAGGCGCCTCGCAACTGTTCCGCCCGCTGGCCTCCAACGATTTGATCCTGGGCGCGGTAGGCACGCTGCAATTCGACGTGGTGGCGCACCGGCTGGAGTTCGAATACGGCGTGGACGTCGCGTTCGAACCTTTCGATTGCTCCACCGCCCGCTGGCTGCGCGGCTCCGACGCTGACCTCAAGGCCATCGCCGACAAATACGGCTTCAACGTCGCGCGGGACGGTGCGAATGATTACGTCTACCTCGCACCCAACCGCGTCAACCTGGCGATGGCACAGGAACGCTATCCGGATATCAAGTTCCTGGAAACGCGCGAGATCGCGTAGCGGGCTGCTTCCCAACTACGTCATTCAGGGCTTGGCCCGGAATGACGTGGGCAGTGTCACGCCCGACGCAACATCGGCCTCGCTTTCAGAGCTCCACACCCCGCCGCGCCGCCATCGTATTCCCCAGCGCCTCGACCTGCACCGGTGTAAGCGTTTTCGCCGCATACGGCAGCAATAAGTTATCTTCCAGCGGAACGTGCTGGCGGTAGAGGCTGACAAAGCGCTCCACCGGCATTGTTGCGGGCTCCACATGCCCTCCTTGCGACAGCGCCAGCAGATACGGCCGCAAATCCTGCCAGGCTTGCATCATGTCCCGATGCTGGGCCAGCAGCAGGTCCAGGATTTCCAGAATCTCGTGGTTGCCTTGCTGCGTGGCGGCTTCGCGCACCATCGGGAACAGGTCCTGTTCTTCATCCTCGTGGTGATGCTGGCCGGCGGTATCAAAATATTTCAGGATGCGCTCGGCGGCTTGCATGGCTTCGGGGTCGGTGCCGTGGCTATCAAGATGCGTCGGCAGGCGCAACAGCAAATCGTTGAAGCCTTCGATGCGGCGGTGGCATGCGCCGAGCAGCCCCAGCGCATGCCGGAAGTCGGGGGCAGAGGTGAGGAGCTGGGTCATTAACATTTCCATCCGTGGCTGTTGGAGCCATTATTCCCGTGAATTGTTACGAACAAGCTTAACCGGAGACACCGACAATAGCTTTGACCTGGATCAAAGCCATGGCGTTTTCACGAAGCGGGAATCGCCTCCAGCGCCTCGTGCACGTCCAGCCAGCGCGCCTCGGCTTGTTCGATGCTTGCACTCAATTCGGCCTGGCGCTTGTACAGGGCCTGCAGTTGTGCGGAGTCCGGGTTGGAATACAGCCCCGGGTCGGCCAGCCGTTCTTCCAATGCCGTTTTTTCCTTGAGCCAGTCGGCGAGTTTCTTTTCCAGTTGCTCGGACTCCCTGGCCAGCGTCCGGCGTTGCGCCAGGCGCGTCTGGCGGTCAGCCTGGGCCCGCGCACGCTCGGCTTTCAACGCCGCCTTGTCGGCGGTTTTTTCCGGCGCCACGCCGGTGGTATCGCGCTGTTCCGCCAGCCATTGCTTGTAGTCCTCCAGATCGCCCTCGAACGCCATGGCCGCACCGTCCGCCACCAGCAGCAAACGGTCGCAGCTGGCGCGCAGCAAGGCACGGTCGTGCGATACCAGCACCACGCCGCCATCGTATTCCTGCAAGGCCAGCGTCAGCGCATGGCGCATTTCCAGGTCGAGGTGGTTGGTGGGTTCATCGAGCAGCAATAAATTCGGCCGCCGCCAGATCAGGAGCGCCAGCGCCAGCCGCGATTTCTCGCCGCCGGAGAACGGCCCGCACGGCGTGGTGGCCATGTCGCCGCGAAAATCGAAGCCGCCCAGATGATCGCGCAGTTCCTGCTCGCGAGTCTTGGGGTCGAGCCGCAGCATGTGTTGCAACGGCGACTCTTCCGGTCTTAATTGCTCCAGCTGGTGCTGGGCAAAATAGCCGATGTTGAGGTCCTTGCCTTCGATGCGCTTGCCTGACAGCAAGGATAATTCCCCGGCCAGCAGCTTGATCAGCGTCGATTTGCCCGCGCCGTTGCGGCCCAGCAGGCCGAGCCGCTCGCCGGGGCGCAAGGTGAGCGCCAACTTGCCGAGGATGGCTTGCCCGTTGTAGCCCACCGCGCCTTCGTCCAGCACCAGCAGCGGATCGGGCGCGGCGGCCATGTCGCGGAAATGAAAGTTGAACGGGCTGTCGACATGCGCGGCGGAAATCAGCTCCATGCGCTCCAGCGCCTTGATGCGGCTCTGCGCCTGGCGCGCCTTGGTGGCCTTGGCGCGGAAACGGTCGATATAGCTGTGCAAATGCGCCATTTCGCGCTGCTGGCGTTCAAACAGCGATTGCTGCTGCGCAAGGCGCTCGCCGCGCTGGCGCTCGAAATCGGAATAGCCGCCCCGGTATAAGGTCAGGCGCTGGTTTTCGATATGCGCAACATGGTCGACCACCGCATCGATGAAATCGCGGTCGTGCGAAATCAGCACCAGCGTGCCGCGATAATCCTTGAGCCAGCCTTCCAGCCAGATCACCGCATCGAGGTCGAGGTGGTTGGTGGGCTCGTCCAGCAGCAACAGATCAGAGCGGCACATCAGCGCGCGGGCAAGGTTGAGGCGCACGCGCCAGCCGCCGGAGAAATCGGCGACCGGCCGCGCGAAATCGGCATCGCCGAAGCCCAGGCCGTGCAGCAGTTCCGCCGCCCGCGCACGCGCCGCATAGCCGCCGATATCGCCCAGCCTGGCGTGCAATTCGCCCAGATGCGCGTCGTGGCTGGCTTCCGCCGCGACAATGGCCCGCTCTATCGTGCGCAGTTCGGCATCGCCGTCGAGCACGAATTCCAGCGCGGCATCGGGCAGCGCCGGCGTATCCTGCGCCACATGGGCGACGACCCATGCCGGCGGAATGTCCAGATCGCCGGCTTCCTGGTGCAGCTCACCGCGCAGCAGCGCGAACAGGCTGGATTTGCCGGTGCCGTTGGCGCCGGTGAGGCCGACTTTGTGACCGGGATGGATTTGCAGTGTAGCCCCCTCGATCAAGGGCTTGGCCCCGCGGGCAAGGGTAAGATTGCGAAACTGGATCACGGTGAAGAGGCCGGGTAAAAGGACGCTATTGTAGCGCCTGCCGCCACCTCACCACAGATAAAACAGGAACACCCAGGGCACGACCGCTCCGCTGACTGCCAGGCCCACCGAGAGTGCCGACAAGATGCGCCGGGCCGGGGCAGCATTGATTCTGCCGATCACCTTCCACGCCAGCACCAGGCTCCACAGCGCCGCCAGCGCCAGCACCAGCCCCCTGGCCCAGCCCAGCCATGGAAAGATGAAGCCTTCCGCCTTCAACATGTTCACCGTCAGCGCGGATAGCCCCAGAAACACGCCGAAGCCGCCCATGGGGACCAGGCAATACGCAAGCCGCAGCGTGTGGTTGCGTGCATCCCCGCCCAGCCATGCCGCGGCCACCCGCAGCCAGCCCCATACCCAACCGCCCACCGATAATGCCGTTACCCCGATGTAAGCGACAATCATCGCGCCATCCAGCCAGGTGAATATATCGGACGCTTGCGGATAATGCGTCAGCAGCCACCACGGAGCGTTGGTATCCAGCGCCCACCACCACTCTCGGGCCACCAGCCATTCCGCTGCGGCCTGCTTGACGGCAACGAACCAGGGCGAGCCGGACCATTGAAAAGCGCCGATCGCCGTGCCTATCATGCCGAACACCAGCAGGGCGGCTTCCCAGGTTTTTACTTCGTGGGGCCCGAGCCGGACGATTTCGGACCCCGGCATGCGGCCGGACAGCCGGATTGCGCCCTTGTGGCCGGAGCACTGGCCGCACATATGGCAATCGGAGCCGCCCTTCATTGACTTGATATGCACCATGGGCGCGCAATGGATGACCTGGGGTGCCGCGCTCGATGCTTTCCATGCATCGCGATCGACGCTGAAATGCACCGGGGCGACCCGGGCCAGCAGGCCGAACACGCCATTGACCGGGCACAAATGACGGCACCACACGCGCTTGTTGCGGCCATACACCAGGCCGATCCCGATGGCTGCGGCCGTCGACCCGCCCAGCACCAGCAATGCGGCAGTGGCGTATTCGTAGACGCTTACCAGTTGTCCGTATACCGTCGTCATGACGAAGGCGACGAACGGCCAGCCGCCCCATTTCATCCAGCGCGGCACCGGCCGGCCCCAGCCGAAACGGGAGGCGAGTTCGCTCAGGGCGCCTTCCGGGCACAGCACGCCGCACCACACGCGCCCCATCAACATCATCGACAGGATCACGAACGGCCACCAGATGCCCCAGAAAACGAACTGCGCGAACAACGTCAGGTTATGCAGGATACGCCCGTCGGCCGGCGGCAGCGGCATCAATGCCGGCACCGTGACCATGCCCAGGTAGGCGACCACGACGGCCCACTGCATGGCGACGATGGCAACGCGGCGGCGACGCAGCAGATCGCCCAGCCTGGATAACCAGGTCGGCTCATGCGCGGCAGCGAACATTAACGGCTGTATCAGGTGCTGATTCATGAACTACTTTGCGATGAGCCTGCCTTTGGCGGTTTCGGGGTGAAATTCCCCGAAGAACGAATAACTGCCCGGTTTCAGCGGAGCGAATACCAGCGGCCTGGTCACGCCCTCGCCCAGCACCGACTCCTTCTTCAGTTCATAACTCTCGAACTCCTCCGGCCCCGGCCCCAGGTTGGTGATCAGCAGTTTGAAGCGCATCCCCGCCGGTACTTCCAATGTTTCCGGAATGAAGCGGCCATTCTTGATGCTGAGCTTGAATTCGCGCGGCTCTTCGGCCTGTGCGCCGCTGCCGGGCGTCAGCCAGACCAAAGCCAATAGCAGCGCTCCCACAAACGCCTTGCGACGCATCTTAGTAGCCTCCCTTCTTGCCGATGCCGACGTAGGTGAATTCGTATTCCACATCGAACGGCTTGAACCACGGACGCACGCCGGTCAGGCGATCGGCATGCCGGCCGAAATGGGCGTGCTGATTCGCGCCGGGCGGAGAAATCGTGTACTTGACCTTGTACTTGCCCGGCCCCATCAATTTAATATTGTCGCCATAATGCGGGCCGTCATTGGCGACCATGGGCATGAATTCTCCGCGAACGACCCTGCCTTCCGGCAGCTTGGTAATTTCATACTTGATTACCAGATAGGGAACCCAGGCGCCGTCTTCAAAGCCGTTGGGATTATTGGCCAGCGCATGGACGTCGGCTTCCATGTGCACATCGGACTCTTCCGGCTTCGCCATCATGCCGTCCGGCTCCATCAGCACCGGCTGCAGATAGATGGCAGCAATTTCCATGCCGTTGCGCTGTTGCGGCGAACCGATCGGATATTCCACGGCCTCGGCCGTCAGCGTGGCAATAGCCAAAGCCACGCCCGACATATAGATAGCGAAATTACGTTTCATCACAGACTCCGGAGATTGGGGATTAGACAGTTATCACTTCAAAAATGATAACTATTCTCATTTGTAGAGTCAACATGGATATGGCAGCGAACGAGTTCCGAAAAGTTAAAAAAATGTAAGGAAAATGGCCGCTGACGCGGCCATTCGACGATACGAAACACGGGCCCGCTAACGGGTGTGCCCAAGCCTAGCCCCGACGCATCGCGTCGAAGAATTCGCCGTTATTCTTGGTGGATTTGATCTTGTCGAGCAGAAATTCCATCGCCTCCAGGTCGTCCATCGGGTAGAGCAGCTTGCGTAGCACCCAGATTTTTTGCAGCACGTCTTTTTCGATCAGCATTTCTTCGCGGCGCGTGCCGGAGCGGTTGACGTTGATCGCGGGATACAGACGCTTCTCGGCCATACGGCGGTCGAGGTGGATTTCCATGTTGCCGGTGCCCTTGAACTCTTCGTAGATCACATCGTCCATGCGGCTGCCGGTATCGACCAGCGCAGTGGCGATGATGGTCAGCGAGCCGCCCTCTTCGATATTGCGGGCAGCACCGAAGAAACGCTTGGGACGCTGCAGCGCGTTGGCGTCGACGCCGCCCGTCAGCACCTTGCCGGAAGCCGGAACCACCGTGTTGTATGCGCGCGCCAGACGTGTGATGGAGTCGAGCAGGATCACCACGTCTTTCTTGTGCTCGACCAGTCGCTTGGCTTTTTCCAGCACCATCTCGGCGACCTGCACATGGCGCGTGGCGGGTTCGTCGAAGGTGGAAGCCACCACTTCGCCGCGCACCGTGCGCGTCATTTCCGTCACTTCTTCCGGGCGCTCGTCGATCAGCAGCACGATCAGCAGCACGTCGGGATGGTTGGAGGTGATGGCATGGGCGATGTGCTGCAGCATCACCGTCTTGCCCGATTTCGGGCTGGCGACCAGCAAACCGCGCTGACCCTTGCCAATGGGGGCGATCATGTCGATCACGCGGCCGGTAATGTTCTCGTCGCTCTTGATGTCGCGTTCCAGCTTGAGCGCCTCGGTCGGAAACAGCGGCGTCAGGTTTTCGAACAGGATCTTGTGCTTGGTACTGTCCGGCGATTCGCCGTTGACGGTATCGACCTTCACCAGCGCGAAATAGCGCTCGCCCTCCTTCGGCGTGCGTATTTCACCCGTAATCGTATCGCCGGTATGCAGATTGAAGCGGCGGATCTGCGAAGGCGAAACATAGATGTCATCCGGCCCAGCCAGATAGGAGCTGTCCGGCGATCGCAAGAACCCGAAGCCGTCCGGCAGCACTTCCAGCGTGCCGTCCCCGGAAATACTTTCGCCTTTGCGTCCTTTGTTCTTGAGCAGCGCAAAGATGAGATCCTGCTTGCGCATGCGGTTGGCGCCTTCGATCTCGTTGGCGATCGCCATCTCGACGAGTTCTGTGACCGGGGTTTGCTTGAGTTCAGATAAATGCATACGGAATACGACCTGTTAAAGGTAAGTAGTAGAGCGGGGGAAAGAAGAAGAGATGCGGGCCTGCGCCCGATTCCCGAATGTTATTTCAAATAACGCTGCTTAAAATGCCGGGAACCAGGAGCAAGAGTACGTGTTTCAGATGTTGCTGTCAATGAATGCCGTTAATTGCGATTTTGACAACGCACCGACTTTGGTCGCTTCCACGTTGCCGTTCTTGAACAGCATCAGCGTGGGAATGCCGCGGATGCCGTATTTGGGCGGAGTACCCTGATTTTCGTCGATGTTGAGCTTGGCAACCTTGAGACGGCCGGCATATTCCTTGGCGATTTCATCCAGGATAGGTGCAATCATTTTGCATGGGCCGCACCATTCCGCCCAGTAGTCGACGAGCACCGGAGTGGCGGACTCCAGGACATCCTGCTGGAAAGAAGCATCATTCAAATGGGTAATATGTTCGCTCATGGGGAACCTCGTGTGTAAGTATTCGGAAAAGAGGGTATTCAGACCGTGTTGACGCTATCGTATCGAAAAAAAAGGTGTTCGTGAAGGTTTAAAGTAGGCTGAATTGAAAACACTCGAAGCTATTGGTGCGTTCAATCAGGCGTGTCGCCAGTATGCGAACCGGCTTGCCATTGGCCTCCAGCGCCACTTCCAGCATACGTGCGGGCTGATAAATCCCGCAGGCCGTAATCAAGGTAGCAGGCTGCTTCAACGGTTTCAGTTCGGGCAATAGCAACGCCTGCTGAAATGACCGTTGCTTATCGAGCCGCACGGCGACAGCCTTGGCTTCAGGCGCCAGCATCTGCACTCCTATTTCCAGCTCGTCGATCTCATTGCTGTTGGCCCGGCGCACAATGCCAAGACCCCACTGCCGGCTTCTATCGCTACGCAGCCCCAGCAACTCCCCCACGCACAAGGCGGAAGTCACCCCAGGAAATTTGGCAAGCGCCATGCCGCCGGCGCTTTCGTTCAAGATCAGCCAACGCTCGACGAGATTACGGGGATTACCGGCACCCTCGGCAGGAATACCGGTAAAGTTGAGGCTGGCTTCCATCTCGTCGTGCTCGCGACGGTCCGGCGGAGCAATGGCCTCTCCACCCAGCAGCGCATATATGGAAGCAAGCCCTGCACACAGATTGATGCTCTCGTTTTTCGGCTGGCGCGTAAAGGTGCGTTTGGGCGCCAATGCCCATTGCTTGATCAGGAATTTGAGCAAATCC
>NZ_DASXVH010000018.1:0-34653 GCF_036504375.1 Novimethylophilus sp. | reverse complement strand
GATATCGAACTGAGCAAGGAATATGCGTATCTCGCATCCCTTGGGCTGTCTGATGACCATTTCGCGGCGGTTGCGGAAAATTTAGCCACCACTCTCAGGGAGCAGAACGTGCCGCATCAGTTGATCGACGAAATGACGGCTTTTTGCGAAACGATGCGCACGGAAATTCTTGGTTGAATTCTTGAATAAATGACGTGTTTTAGCATGAACATGTCATTCAAGGATAAGACCATAAACATATCTGCAATATCTGCTAGAATTCCGGCTCGCAGTCATGTGAATGCGAGCCGAATATTGAGAGGGCATCGGCGCTTCAACGGGATTGCCATACTAATGGTATCTCTGAAAAAGCTATGCTATGATGCCCGCACTTTTTCGGCCACGACACGTTAACAAAACGTATGTCACTAAAAAGTGAGGCGGGCGAATGGCCGGCCTCTTGGGGCCTTTAACTCTCAAAAGGATATGTAATTATGGCAGTTATCGATCGCGTTCTCGTAGGTGAATCCCTCGTCATTGAAAATCGTCCGGACGGCAGTGGCCTGGACCTGTTGAACGTCGCTCACATCGACCTGATCATCGGGCCGCGTGGCAGCGCAGCAGAAGAAGCATTTTGCCGTACCCTGACCGATCAGAAGGAAGGCGTGAACGGTCTTCTGGCCGTAGTTGCTCCCAACCTGATGGCCAAGCCGGCCACCGTGATGTTCAACAAGGTCACCATCAAGAACGGCCGTCAGGCGGTGCAGATGTTCGGCCCGGCCCAGCGCGGCGTAGCCATGGCCGTGATGGATTGCGTTGCCGATGGCACCATTCCCCAGGCTGAAGCTGAAGACGTGTTCATCTGCGTGGGCGTGTTCATCGACCACAAGGCCGATATCGACGAGCGCATCCAGGAGTGGAACTATCGTGCCACCAAGGAGGCGATCAAGCGTGCGGTCAACCGCGAGCCCAAGGTTGCCGACGTGGTCAAGACCTACAAGGATTCTGCCCACCCGTTCGCTGCCAAGTAATAAAGCTTTCCACTACCGCCCCGTATTTGGGGCGGTTTAGCTTTGTTCAATGGCAACAGGGAGAGGAACCCAAAATGTCAATTCTCGATAAAGTTTTAAGCCTGTTCAGCGGCGGCGATTCCGCTCCGGCTGCCGCCCCCGGCAGCGGTCGCGTAATCGATCGCGTGCTGGTTGGCGAGTCACTGGTGATCGACAACCGTCCCGACGGCAGCGGTCTGGATCTGCTGAACGTCGCGCATATCGACCTCATCATCGGACCGCGCGGCAGTGCGGCGGAACGCGCATTCACCCGTGCGCTGACGACGCAGCGCAAGGGCGTGAACGGTCTCCTGGCCGTAGTTGCTCCCAATCTGATGGCCAAGCCGGCCACCGTAATGTTCAACAAGGTCACCATCAAGAACGGCAAGCAGGCGGTGCAGATGTTCGGCCCGGCTCAGCGCGGCGTGGCGATGGCCGTGATGGACTGCGTGGCCGACGGCACCATTCCGGCAGCCGAGGCCGATGACGTGTTCATCTGCGTGGGCGTGTTCATCGACCACAAGGCCGATATCGACGAGCGCATCCAGGAGTGGAACTACAGGGCCACCAAGGAAGCGATCAAGCGTGCGGTTGCGCGTGAGCCCAAGGTGGGCGATGTAGTGAAGAAATACAAGGATCCTACCGTCAGCCATCCGTTCCAGGCTAAGTAATCAGGTAGTTCCTCATGAAAATCCCGGCCAGCGCGAGTTGCCCGGGATTTTTTATTGCATCAGGCTGGCGATGTGTTCGGGTGCGAGTTTGCGGTCATGCAGCGCGCTCGCCAGCAACGCCCCGGCGATACCCATCGCTTTCAGTGCTTGCAGATCGCCGCTATCGCGCACGCCGCCGGCCGCATATAGGCTGCGTCCTGGCGCGCGGTGCAGGATATTTTGCAGCAGGTCGAAGTCCGGCCCTTCATAGCTGCCGACGCGTGCCAGCGTCATCGCGATGACGCGATCTGGCCAGTGCTGCGCATTATCGAATAAGGCGTCGGGCCCTTTGCGCAGCCCTTCGGCGAAATCTAGCGAAAGCACTACCTGTTGCGGGCCGGCTTGCTCGATCAGCCGCCTTGTATCGTCAGCATCGGACTGGCTTTCGCTGCCGAGTACGCAGTGCAGGCCGAGCGCCAGCCAGGGCTTGCAGTCTGCAACAGTGGCGATGCCGGCGTCTATCCATATTTCCGTCTGGGGCAAGGCCGTGCGTAGCGCAGCGACCGTTTCCAGATGGTTCCCCCGGCGCTGGATGGCGTCGAGATCGGCGATATAGAGGGTTTTGAACGGGTATAATTCGAACAGGGCGTGCGCCACTTTGACCGGGTCCGGGCTATCGCATAGGGACGATGCGATAGCCCGGTAGGCATGGCGCTCGCCGCGCTTGGCGCGCACCACATTTCCTTCCATCAAATCGATCACCGGTATGGCATCAAATCTCAAGGTATTTGTCTGCGAATTCATCACTGGGGGCGGATTATACAACGTGCCTCTGCCGCCTTCGCTGGCACGCGAGGGCGGGATGATGCTGGAGAGCCTGCTCGCCGATCTGCTCGAGCTGCCCGGCCTCGAACTGATCACCACGCGCGACCCGCGGCTGCCGCCGTTGGCATTGCCGGTGACGGTAAAAACAATGCGGCATGCCGACGATGTCTGGCCGCTGTGGCGGCGCTGTATCGATGAGGCGGATGCAATATGGCCGATCGCGCCGGAAAGCGGTGGCATACTGGAAAAAATCGGCACCATGGCGCAGCCGAAAAAACTGCTGGGCTGCGCGCCGTCCGCGATCCGCATCGCCGGCAGCAAATATGCCACCGCATCATATCTGGCGCGCCACGGCATCCCCGTCGTGGTCACCTGCCGGGCGTCTGCGTTGCCGCAAGACAGCCGGGCCCTTATATCTACCTTGATAGCCAAACCGGACGACGGTGCAGGCTGCGAAGATGCGCGTTTGTTCGCCGGTACCACTGACTTGCTGGATTGGCTGGCAGACGGCCGGCAGGGCAGCCACGTCGTTCAGCCCTGGCTACCGGGCGAAGCCGCCAGCCTGTCGATGCTGTGCTGCGACGGCAAGGCGCAATTGCTGAGTTGCAACCGGCAGTTGATCGAGATCGCCGATGATACGGTTCATTACCGGGGCAGCCTGCTCAACGGCATGGCCGAGCACTGGAACGCCTTCGAGGTTTTGGCTGGGCGGGTAGCGCATGCCTTGCCCGGTTTGGCCGGATATGTCGGCGTGGATGTCATGGTCAACGGCAGTGAAATAACCGTGCTGGAAATCAACCCGCGCCTGACGACTTCCTATACCGGTCTGCGCCGCGCGACAGGTCTCAATCCGGCAGGGCTGGTGCTGGACTTGCTCTATAATGGCCGCTGGATTGAATCGGGCAGGCTGCAACGCAACGTAGTGGAAGTGAAAATCGATGGCTGACAGCATCGGGTGGGATCTGGGCGGCGCGCATCTCAAGGCGGTGCGCCTGGATGAAGCTGGCAGGGTAATCAATGCGGTGCAGCTCCCATGTCCGTTGTGGCAAGGGCTGACGTATCTGGGGCAGGCGATAGACGCAGCTGTGGCATCGCTGGGCGATTGCCGGGTCCATGCCGTGACGATGACTGGGGAGCTGGCCGATATTTTCCCTGATCGCCGCCAAGGTGTGACGCAACTGGTGGAGACCATGCAGCGCAGGCTGCCGGTGGCGGAGCTGAAGATATTCGCCGGCATGTGCGGTTTTGTCGAAGTCGGCCAGGCGCAACAGCGTGCCGCAGATATCGCTTCGGCGAACTGGCTGGCAAGCGCGCAGTACGCCGCCAGCCGATGCGGAAACGGCCTGTTCGTGGATATCGGCAGCACCACCACCGACCTCGTGCCGCTGCATGAAGGCGTGGCGCAGCCGCGCGGGTTCAGCGATGCCGAACGGCTGACGTCGGAGGAGCTGGTGTACACCGGCGTTATTCGTACGCCGGTGATGGCGGTTGCGCAACGGGTTCCGTTTGGCGGCCATTGGCAGCGTTTGGCGGCGGAGCATTTTGCGACGATGGCCGACGTGCACCGGCTCACCGGCAATCTCGACCCCGCACATGACATGGCCGCCACCGCCGATGGCGCCGGCAAGTCGCTGGACGAAAGCGCGCGGCGGCTGGCGCGGATGGTGGGACGGGATATCGACGATGCCCCCATGGACCAGTGGTTCGGCCTGGCCCGTTTTCTGGCTGATGTGCAATTGCGCGATATCGGCTGCGCGGTTGAGCATGCCTGGTCACGCAGACTGGGCAATGACGCCGCGCCGCTGATCGGTGCCGGCGTGGGGCGCTTCATGCTGCGCGAATTGGCGCGGCGGACGAACCGTCCTTTCACCGATTTCTCCGATCTGGTGGAAGGGACGGGTGACGGCAAGGCATGGGCTGCCGTATGCGCACCGGCTTTTGCCGTGGCCTGGTTGGCAAGGAAGCAGGCATGACGCCATTGATTACCGAACTGCCGTATCGCGAGGACAGCGCCGAAGTTTTTGCCGCCATCGCGCATCGCCCCTGGGCCATGCTGCTGGACAGCGGATGGCCGGGGTCGAGTTACGGGCGCTACGACATCATGGTGGCCGATCCGGTCATCACGCTGACTACGCGCGGCGACCTGACCGAAGTCACCAGTCCCACCGGCCACGAAATTTCGCGCGGCGACCCCTTCGGCTTGGTGCGCGATTATCTAGGACGGCAGCAGGAAAGGCACGATAGCCTGCCTTTCATGGGCGGCGCGGTTGGCTATTTCGCTTACGACCTCGCGCGCAGGCTAGAACGCCTGCCGGCGACGGCACGGGACGCCGAGCATCTGCCGGAGATGCAGGTCGGTATTTACGACTGGGCGCTGGTGGTGGATCACCAGGAACAGCGTACCTGGCTGGCGAGTTACGGCCGCGCACCGCTGACCCGCGAACGCTGGGGCGATCTGGCAGAGCAGTTCCGCCATCCTGCCAAGCTTTCCGGGAACACGTTCAGCGTACTGTCGCCTGTGGCATCCAATATGGACGAGGCGCAGTATGCCGCGGCTTTCCGCCGTATCCTGCACTACATCCACGAAGGCGACTGCTACCAGGTCAATCTGGCGCAGCGCTTCTCGGCGCAAGCCACGGGCGATGCCTGGACGGCCTATCGGCACTTGCGCCGCCAGAGTCCCGCGCCGTTCGCCGCTTATCTGAATTTGCCGGAGGTGAAAATCCTTTCCGCGTCGCCCGAGCGTTTTCTGCAGGTACGCCATGGCCAGGTGGAAACGCGGCCGATCAAGGGCACCCGCCCGCGCAGCACAGATTCGGCGCAGGACAAGGCCAACGCGGACGAATTGCTGGCCAGCATAAAGGACCGCGCCGAGAACCTGATGATCGTCGACCTGCTGCGCAACGACATCGGCAAGAACTGCATGCCGGGCAGCGTGCGCGCCGACCGCATGTTCGAACTGGAAAGCTTCCCCAATGTGCACCATCTGGTCAGCACCGTTACCGGCCGCCTGGCACCCGGACATACGGCCATGCATCTGCTGCGCGGATGTTTCCCCGGCGGCTCGATCACCGGCGCGCCCAAGCTGCGGGCGATGCAGATCATCGAGGAACTGGAACCGCACCGCCGCGGCGTATATTGCGGGGCCATCGGATACATAGGATTCGACGGCAACATGGACACCAACATCGCCATCCGCACCGCGGTGTTTTCCGACGATACCGTACGCTTCTGGGCAGGGGGAGGTATCGTTGCCGATTCCGAAGAGCAGAAGGAATATCGTGAAACCTGGGATAAGGCAGCCAATATGCTGGCATTGATGGAGGCGTTCCGTGTGGGTCGTTAAACTGGGCGGGAGCCTGCTGGGTTCGCCGGAGCTGAATGCCTGGCTGGACATGCTGGCGCAGCAGAGCGACGGCCGCATCGTCATCGTACCCGGCGGCGGCATTTTTGCCGACGCGGTGCGCGAAGCCCAGCGCACCGTCGCATTCGACGATGCCGCCGCGCACCATATGGCGCTGCTGGCAATGGAGCAATACGGTCTTACGTTGAAATCGTTGCAGCCGAAGCTGGTGACTGCGGCGTCCGAACTGGAAATATCCGAGCGTTCCTGGCAGCATAGGGCGATTGTCTGGATGCCCAGCAAAATGGTGCTGGCGGATGAAACCATCCCGCAGAACTGGAGCGTCACTTCGGACAGCCTCGCAGCCTGGCTGGCGGGGAAAGTCAATGCCAGCCGCCTGGTGCTGGTCAAACAGGCGCAGATCGAGGATAGCGAAGCCCCACTTGAACAACTGGTGAAAGCGAGTATTCTCGACCAGGCTTTTGTCGAATTCGCGGCCGGTTTGTCCTGTCGCATCCATGTCGTCAACAAATCGGGGCACGCCGAGTTTGCCAGGGTGCTGGCAGGCGGCCCGCTGCCGACGCGCGCATTCTGAACGAGCAGGAGAGAATCATGGACAAGCCGGAACACACCAAGGAACACGCTTACAGTGAAGACGAAATCCGTGGCAGGCTGGCGGCCGAGCTGCCGCACTGGTATCTGGAGGACGGCTGGATACGCCGCAAGTACAAGACCAGCGGCTGGAAAGCGACGTTGATGGTGGTCAATACCGTAGGCCATCTGGCGGAAGCGGCTTGGCACCATCCCGACCTGACGGTGTCGTATGCCTTCGTCATCGTCAAGCTGGTCACGCATACCGCCAAGGGCGTCACCGACAAGGATTTTGCGCTGGCGAAAAAGATCGAGGAAGTGATCCAGTGGCAGCCCGGCAAGGAGGAGGGCGCGCTGGAAGGTACGCCGAACGAGGATGTCCGCTTCAAATACCTGAAGTATGATTGATACGACAACAATTCCAATACAGAAAAGGCGGCATCAATGAATACCGATGTCCTGTTGCACCCGCATATCCACGACAGTGAGGCACTGCATGATTTTCTGGATGCGCTGTCGGACCAGATTCCCGCCATCGAGCGCGACATCGCCAAGCTCAAGGGCGCGCCGGCGGACAAGATGCTGATCGCCAACCTGTTCCGCGCCTTGCATACCGTCAAAGGCGACGCGGCGATGTGCAAGGTCGAACTGGCGGTGATGATTACCCATCCGATAGAGTCGCTGCTGGACAGGCTGCGCAGCGGCGAAATAGGATTTTCCGAGCCCATGGCCGAGGCTATCCTGCTGGCCATGGACAGGTTGGAGCTTGCCGCCAGGGCGCTTGCCGACGGCGAACCGATCGAGCATTTGAAATTGGTGGAACTGGTCGGCGGGTTCGAGCAGCTGGCCGTCGCCCCGGTCGAGGCGCTGGACGACCGGGCGGCGCAGGTAATCAGGGCGGTGACCGGGTTCCGGATGTCCAGCCGGCCCGTGTCTGCCAAGGCCAAACCCGGCGGCGCATCCAGGCCGGAAAGCGCCGCCGCCGACCTGCGCTTCTTTCGTTCGCTGGCGTTGCAATACGAAGCCCGCTCGCCGTTATTCCAGGGCCGCAGCGACCGTCAGCTGCACCTGGCATTGGAAACCAACGCGGCAGCCGGCACGCCGGTCGATCCGCTGCAACTCGAAGCGGCGGTTTACATGCACGATGTCGGCATGCTGTTCCTGCCGGAATCGGTATGGCTGAAGGCCGGCAAGCTGTCCGACAAGGAGCGGCGCCAGTTGCAGCAGCATGCCGGCTTTGGCGCGGGCTTGCTACAGCGCATGGAAGGCTGGGCCGGGGCGGCCGAGATCGTGCTGCAGCACCACGAGAGGCAGGACGGCGCGGGCTATCCGCGTGGATTCAGGAGCGAGGACATCGTGCCCGGCGCGAAAATCCTGGCGATGGTGGATACTTTCGAGTCGGTGACCTTGAAACACAGCCAGCGCGGACAGGGGCGCTCGCTGGTGCGCGCCATCGCCGAAATCAACGCCGGCGACAATCAATTTGCACCGGAATGGATAGGCCCCTTCAATACCGTCATACGGCGCATGATCGAAGGCTGATCAAAACCTGCCGATTGGAGTGGCAGAGCAGCACGGATTCATCATGGGACGGCTCCGCTGGTGTTGCAATCTAGTGTGCGCCCTAAAGCGCTTCGACGCTATAGACCGCCCGCAAGTGGTGAGTGTCGCCCGGGGCGAGTGTTACCAGGCTATTCATCGCATTCGCACTTTCCACGCATACCATGCTGCGGTAGCCGTTTTCGCCCATATCGCCCATGCGAGAGGCTTTGGCTGCCCAGGGGTTCCATACCACAGTCGAACGGCTGCCGCTTTTGGCGATGCGGATGCGGCGCTTGAGCAGGCTATCCTCGATCACGCAATCGGAGATGGTGTCCATGAACACGCGGTCGACTTCGGTATGGATGTCGATAGGGCCACGCTGAATCCTGGTGCCGCCGTCCAGCTTGTCGAAATAGCTGCATCCATCGAGGCCGAGAATGCGGATATTTTCGATATCGCCGACTGCAAAATAGGTATGCAGCGCTTCGCTAAGTTCGAAGGCGGTGTCGCCGGTATTTTCGGTGATCAGTTCCACCGTCAGCGCCAGGCCTACGGTAACGATGCAGCGCAAATGGCAGATGTAAGGCCATTGCGCACGGGCCGTCGCATTCTTCTGCAACTCGAAGGCGACGCGGGTGGAGCCGTCGGCCAACGCTTCGCTGACGATCACGCGCCAGTTGAGGATGCGGGCAAAACCGTGCGCGGGAAAGCCGGTGTCGGTGGCATGCGCGCCGAACCACGGCCAGCAGATCGGAATGCCGCCGCGCACGGCCTTGCCGGGTTGCAGCCGGGCTTGTTCGCTGAGCCAGAGCACGGGGGCCTCGCCGTGCGGCTGGAAAGTCATCACATGCGCGCCTTGCAGCGCGATCGTGGCGCTGGCGAGCTCGTTGTCGATCTCGGCGACGGGCAAGCCATAGTCCGATGCGGTGAACGCCAGATGATCCGGAATGGCGAAATGATGGTTGAGGCTGGCGAGCGCGGGCATGGTGGCTTGCTTCCAAATTAAAGGATTTTCTTCTCAAATCGCCCGAAATGCAGCATCAGCGTGGGTAGTATAAGCAGATTGAGTATGGTCGAGGTGATCAGCCCGCCGACGATGATGGTCGCCATCGGGCCTTCGATCTCGCGCCCCGGCTGGCCGCTGCCGGCAGCCAGCGGCAACAGGCCGAGCGCGGTGACCAGTGCGGTCATCAGGATCGACGGCAGCCGTTCCGAGGCGCCGCGGATCGCGGTTTCCAGACCCCAGACCATGTTTTCCTCGTCGATCAGGTGCTGGTAATGCGACACCAGCATGATGGAGTTGCGCAGGGTAATCCCGAACAGGGTCACGAAACCGACCAGCGAACCGAGCGAAATCCAGCCGCCGGTGAGCATCGCCGCCAGCACGCCGCCGATCAGCGCGAACGGCAGGTTGGCAAACGTCAGCAGCAGGTTGCGCATGCGGCCGAAGGCGATGTACAGCATCAGGAATATGCCCATCCCGGCCAACAGCGAATGCACGACCAGGTCCTCGCGCGACTTGGCGTTGGCTTGCGCTGCGCCGGTATAGGCGGGGAAGTTGCCGGGCGAGAAATGCACCCCGGCGGCTATGCGTTTTTTCAGTTCCGCCGAGAACGTTTCGACATCGCGGTTGACGACGTTGCAGGTGATGGTCTGGATGCGCTTGCCGCCGCCGTGCAGGATTTTGGAGCGCCCGCTGGATTGCGCGATGTCTGCCACTTCATTCAGCCGCACGATGCGGCCGTCGGGATTGCGCAGCGGCAGCCGGCCGATCTGGGTGATGTTCCTGCGCCGCGCCGGGTCCAGGATCACGGCGATGCCGATGATACGGTTGCCTTGGTAAACCTGTCCGGCGGGTGCGCCTTCATAGGCGGTCTGCACCGCCTCCAGCACGTCCAGCGGCTTCAGCCCCCACTGCGCCAGGCGCTCCGGACGCAGGCGTATCGTCAATTGCGGCGTACCCGGCGGCGATTGCACCTGCACGTCGGCCACGCCGGAAATGCCCGCCATCGCGCTGGCCACCGCCTGCGCGTCGCGGTCCAGCGCGTCCAGATCCTGACCATAGATATTGACCACCACCGCGGCGGTATAGCCGGAAATGGTTTCCTCGATGCGCTCGGTGAGGAAGGTATTGATCGCGAAGGTGACGCCGGGAAAGCTGGCGCCGCCCTTGCCCGCGAGCGTATCGCGGATCTGGCGCTGGATGCGGTTCTGCTCGTCGCCGGACAAGGTGCCGATCTCCACCTCGAACTCGCTGTAGTGCGTGCCGAAGGTGTCGGCGCCGTTCTGCGCGCGCCCCACCCATTGCAGCACCGATTTCACGCCCTTGATGTTGCCCAGCGCCTGCGCCACCTTTTCGCCGATGCGCAGCGTTTCCTGTTCCGAGGTTCCCGGCACCGCGGTCATGTGCAGGATGTAATGGCCTTCCTTGAGGTCGGGAATGAACTGACCGCGGAACAGCGGCAGGATGCCAAGCCCCAGCGCAATGACGACCGCGGTGATGCCGATGATGATGCGGTAATGGCGCTCGATCGCGCGCAGCGTTGTGATGTAATGGCGCTTCAACACGCCGATCAGCGGCGGATCGGCACTTTCCAGCTTGGCATTGGCGAGCAGCAGGTAGCACAGCGCCGGCGTCAGCGTCAGCGCCACCAAGAGCGAGGCCAGGATGGCGAAAATGTACGATAGCCCCAGCGGCGCGAACAGCTTGCCGGCGACGCCCGAGAGTGTAAGTAAGGGTATAAACACCATCGCCACGATGACGGTGGCGTACACCACCGAGCTGCGCACTTCCATGGAAGCGTCGAACACTACCTCGTGCGCGGGCAGCGGATTCGCCAACAGCCGGTTCTCGCGCAAACGGCGGAAGATGTTCTCGGTGTCGATGATGGCGTCGTCCACCACTTCACCTAATGCAATGGCCAGCCCGCCCAGCACCATGATGTTGAGGCTGACGCCGTAGTAGCCTAGGATCAGGATCGCGGTCAACAATGACAATGGAATTGCGGTGGCCGAGATAAATGCGGTGCGCACGTTGAACAGGAACAGGAACAGCACCGTCACCACCAGCACCGAGCCGATCAGGATGTCGGTGCGCACGCCGTTGACCGCGGTCTCGATGAAGTTGGCGGGGCGGAACAGCTTGGGGTAGAGCGTCACATGTTCCGTCGCCAGTGTCGGTTGCAGTTCCTTCAGCGCGCGTTCCAGTGCGTAGGTGACGGCCTTGGTGTTGGAGCCCAGCTGGCCCTGCACCGACAGGTATACGCCGGGTGTGCCGTTGATCTGCGCTGCGCTGATCGAGGGTGCTGCGCCGTCGACGACGCGGCCGACGTCACTTAATCTTACCGTCTGGCCGTCCTTGTGCAGCAGCACGGCCTGGGCCAATTGCCCTGCCGTCAGCGTCTGGCCTTCGGTGTTGAGCACGATGCGCTGGTTGCTGTTTTCGATATAGCCGGCACCGATCACGCCGCTGGCGCGGCGCGCCGCTTCCAGCACGTCCTGCAGCGCCAGGTTGTAGCGGATCAGGCGGTCGGGGTCGACCTGTACCTGCAATTGTTTCACTTCGCCGCCGAACACGTTGACGTCCGATACGCCGGGCACCGCCAACAGGTGCGGGCGTATCGTCCAGTCCACCAGCGTGCGGAGTTCGGATAAAGAACGCTTGTCCGACATCACGCCGACGCCCAGCACCGTGCTGGCGGAGGACGACAGCGGCGTGATATTGGGGACGATGCCCCGCGGCAACTGATTGGCGAGCGTCGCCAGCCGCTCGGCGATCACCTGGCGGTTGCGGTAGATGTCGGAGCCTTCCTTGAATATGACGGTGACGACGGAGACGCCGGGAATCGACTGCGAGCGCATCGTTTCGACGCCCACCGAACCCGAGACGCTGTTTTCGATCGGCTGCGACACCAGCGTTTCCACCATCTCGGCGGAAAGCCCGGGCGCTTCGGTCTGGATCACCACCTGCGTCGGCGAAAACTCGGGAAACACGTCGAGGTTGGCGCGGGTCAGGCTGTAGAAGCCGTAGATCATGATCAGGAGCGCGAGCCCGACGATGACGCCGGCGTGGCGGATGGAAAAGCGGACGAGAGCCTTCATGACGCCTTAGTCTGGAACGGGTACTGAAATCCCATGTCAGTCTTCGTTTTCATTCTTGATCTGGTACTTGAGTTCTTCCGACAGCAATAGCTGGGTGCCGCTCACGACGAGTTCGTCGCCTTCCGTGAAGCCGCTTGCGGCAAACCAGCCGTCGCCGGCTTCCTGCGAGGTGTCGACCGGCACGCGCACGAACTTGTCGGTGTCCTCTTTGCGGTAGGCCCAGGCCTTGCCGGCGTACCACACCACCGCGGCATTGGGAATCACCACGCCGGCGGCCTGTTTGCCCTGCGCCCTGATATGCGCTTCCACCCGCATGCCAGCGCGCAGCTCGCTGGCCGGGGCGCGGAAAAAATAGGTGCGCCCCTGCAGCGTGGCATCGGTTTGCGGAGAAGGCGAGACGTAGACGGCGGCCACCGGCTTGCCGTGCGAGCCGGCCGGGGCGACCTCTATCGCGGCGATTTTTTCCGCTTGCAGCCCGTCGAACGGCAGTGCCGCCTGGATCAGCACTTCTTCGTGCGACAGCAGTTTGGCCAAGGCGCTGCCTTGTTCGCCTACCGCCCAGCGCGCCAGTGCGTCGCCCCATTGCTGGCGCATGCTGTCGCGGATGCCGCCGGCCTGCGTCTCGGCGGCGGCGAGCCTGGCCTCGTCGGCTTTCCAGGCGGCTTCGGCTGCCTGCACCGCGCGGTCGGAGACATTGCGGTTGTCGCGGTTGAGCGCTTGCAGGCGCTGGTAGTCCTGCTGCGTGCTGGCGATCGAGGCGCGCACCGCGCCGGCTTCGGCCCGCGCCGCAAGGTAGCGCGTGCGCAGCTCGACCAGCGGCTCGATGCCGATCACGCTGCCGTAGCTCGTGAGCTGCGCCTGGTGCGAGGCGGAATGCAGGGCCTCAACTGCGATGCCGCTGGCCTGCTGCGCCTCTGCCGACAGGCTGACGACGCTGGCGCCTTTTTCCGCGGCCACATGCGAGGCGGTCTTGATTTCCTCGTCGTCCCTGCGCTGGTAGGCCTCGTATTCGTCCTTGCCGTAAAACACCAGCATCCATGCCAGCACGACGATAACGACGGCTTGCAGGCTAATGATGATCAGGGCCTTGCGGTTCACGGTTTTTCCTCCGGCATTTTCGGCAACGGTGCGGAGCCGTCCAGCGGCTGCTGTACGGCGTCTTCCAGCTTGCCCAGGGCGTGCTGGGCTTGCAGCCTGGCTGCAAGCACGGCGGCTTCGGCGCTATTCAATTCAAGCTGGGCGGAAGTGAGTTCCAGGCGGTCGGCATAGCCGGCGTCGAACTGGCTCTGCGTCTGTGCCAGCCGCGCCTGCTGCGCCGCAGCCAGCTTCCGGGCCTTGGCGATGACCGCTTGTGCCGCTTGCCAGCCGGCCAGCGCCTGTGACTGCTCGCCTATGACGGCGGCCTGCAGCGCATTGAATTGCTGCGCCTGCACCTCGCGCTGGGCGCGGGCTTCCGCGATCGGACCTTCGTTCTTGTTGAGCAAAGCCAGGATCAGCGACACCCCCAGCGACCAGCGGTTGTCGCCCTGATCCCAGCTATAGCCGGGTGCCAGGCTGAAATCGGGATACTGCTTGGCGACTTCCAGTTTGAGCCTGGCCTCGGCGGCTTCAAAGCCTGCCAGCGACTTGCGGATTTCCAGACGGTTGAGCAGCGCTGCCCGCTGCCCGTCTTCCGGCGGCAACTGGATGCTGTCGAGTTCGAACGGCGCAAAAGACAGCGGCACATTGACGAGTGCCGCTGCGGGCAAGCCGATGCCGGCAGCCAGCGCGGCGTGCGCTTCGGCTGCGCGTGCGGCTTCCGTCTCCATCGCGCTGCGGGTTTTCTGCAATTGCAGGCGCGCATCGGCAAGGTCGGTGCCGCCGACCAGTCCTGCCGCCAGGCGCGCTTCCAGCAAGGCGACGATCTGCGCGCGGAGGTCCGCTTCCCTGTGCAACTGCGCGGCCTGCTGCCGGATCGCATAAAGCTCCAGCAAGCGCGAGCGCAAACGGCGCCTGACCTGCCAGGCGGCCTGGGCGATATCCAGTTTTGCCGCTGCGGAGAGAGCCGTGGCCTGTTCGATGCGGGCTTCGCGCTTGCCGTGGGTTTCGATGGGAATGTCGATACCGAGCGTCAGCGTCCATGGCGAGATGCCGTTGGCCCGGCTGTGGTGCTCGCCGCTGCCCGAGATTATCGGGTTCGGCTTCTGCCCCGCGGTAGTCTCCGCGGCCTGCGCTGCCCGCCATTGCGCCCGTGCGAGTTCGATATCGGGGTGCAGTCGTAGCGCCGCCTGCGTCAACTGCGGCAACCCCCAGACTTCCACCGCGCCCAATCCGGCATCGTTCAATGTGCGTGCGCGAAAAGCCTCCGCGCTATCGGCCGGTGCCAAAGGCTGCGGCGCATAGCTCTGCGTGGCGCAAGCGGCCAAGAGCCACGCAAACGACATGAACGATACGGTTTTGGCCTTCACTGGTTGCCGATTATCTGGGTTAAAAAGAGGGTCGATATTACATGCTGCAAGGGGTTGCGGGCAAACGGGAAGATGGCCGCATGCCTGTGCAGCGGTTGAAAATGAAACCAGGCCCAACGGAGTTTGTTGCGGGGGAAGGAAATCGGTGCGTTGCTTGAGACGCTGCCTAAACCACGCTATGCGCTTTTACCGCATTCAACGCGTCCTGCAGCGTTTCTTCCGGCAGGGTGTTGACGCATTCGGCGAGCAGTTCGGCGGCTTCCATCGCCGTTTGGGGGACGTCGAAGCTGTCCAGTTCGGCGATGAAGCCGGTAGCGGCGCCGGCGACCTGCAGCAGCGATTGGCGTTCTCTCATGAGCAATTCCAGTTCGGCGCGCAGCATCGCGATTTCCTGGTCTTTAATGGCGTGTGGCATGGTCATTATCCCTGATGGCGTATCTCGATGCTTCCATCATGCGGCGAGGCCGACTGCTTGTCAACGCTTGTCGCGGGCTGTGCAACACAGGCCCGGCTCGGTTAGAATATCGCCTCTTCCGCTTGCGGCGGTGGTGAAATTGGTAGACACAACAGGTTTAGGTCCTGTCGGGGGCAACTCTGTGGAGGTTCGAGTCCTCTCCGCCGCACCATATTCGATTCATTGTTTCATCGGTGCTGCCCGAGCAAGGAGAGATTGACGATTCTTGGCCTCACGGTTATATTCTTTCATGCATATCGATGCGCCCCGAGAGGGTAATTTTTTTGCTATCGATATATGTGCGTAAACATAACGAAGGGTATTTACTGCAATGTTTAACAGGCGCATCAGTTGAGGAAATCATGACCCTGCCAGACCCAGCCAGAATAGCGGTAGAGCGAATAATCACCGATAACAAGGATAAACAGGGGGCGCTGTTGCCCATTCTGCACGGCATCCAGGACAGCATCGGCCATATCCCTCCCGAAGCCGTATCTGTCATTGCCGATGAACTGAATTTGTCGCGAGCGGAAGTGCATGGCGTCGTCAGTTTCTACCACCACTTTCGTCAGAGCCCGCCGGGCCGGCACACTATCCAGATTTGCCAGGCGGAGTCCTGCCAGGCCATGGGCGGTTCAAAGCTCACCAAACACGCAAAGGAATGTCTGGGAATAGATTTCCATGAAACCACCGCCGACCAGGAATTCTCTCTGGAGCCGGTCTATTGCCTCGGCAACTGCGCGTGCTCTCCAGCCGTCATGGTCGACGACGAGGTTTACGGTCGTGTCACCGATGATGGTCTCGAACAGTTGCTCAGCCAGGTCAGGAAGGGGCAGCAATGAGCATCAAGGTTTATGTGCCGCGTGATTCCAGCGCGCTTTCGCTGGGCGCCAACCAGGTCGCGATGGCTATCCTGGTCGAAGCCGCCAGGCGCGGCGCCAGCATCGACATCGTGCGCAACGGTTCGCGCGGCATGTTCTGGCTGGAAACGCTGGTGGAAGTGGCTACGCTCGATGGGCGCATCGCTTACGGCCCGGTGCAGCCGCAGGACGTGCACGGCCTGTTCGAGAGCAACTTTCTCTACGGCGGCGAACATCACCTGCGCCTGGGGCTGACGGAAGACCTTCCCTTCCTCAAAAACCAGGAGCGCCTCACGTTCGCTCGCGTCGGCATCACCGATCCGGTGTCGCTGGTCGATTATGTGGCGTACGACGGTTATCGCGGCCTGAAGCGCGCGCTGGGTATGGATGGCGCCGGCGTCGTCAAGCAAGTCACCGACTCCGGCCTGCGCGGGCGCGGCGGCGCGGCATTCCCGACCGGCATCAAGTGGAATACCGTGCTCAATACCGGCGCCGCGCAGAAATATATCGTCTGCAACGCGGACGAGGGCGACTCGGGCACCTACTCCGACCGCATGATCATGGAAGGCGACCCCTTCGTGCTGATCGAGGGCATGACCATCGCCGGCATCGCCGTCGGCGCCACCCAGGGTTACATCTACCTGCGCTCGGAATATCCGCATGCCTATCAGGTGCTCAAAGAAGCCATCGCCGTCGCTACCGCCAGCAACTACCTGGGCCAGAACATTCTTGGCAGCGGCAAGACTTTCCATCTCGAAGTGCGCCGCGGCGCCGGTGCCTACGTGTGCGGGGAAGAAACCTCGCTGCTGGAAAGCCTGGAAGGCAAGCGCGGCATCGTGCGCTTCAAGCCGCCGTTGCCCGCCATTCAAGGTTTGTTTGGCCAGCCCACCATCATCAACAACGTCATTTCGCTGGCCTCCGTGCCCATCATCCTGGACCGTGGCGGCGTGTTCTACCGCGATTACGGCATGGGCCGCTCGCGCGGCACGCTGCCGATCCAGCTGGCGGGCAACCTCAAGCACTGCGGCCTGGTGGAAAAAGCCTTCGGCGTCACCCTGCGCGAGCTGCTCTATGACTACGGCGGCGGTTCGGCGAGCGGACGCCCGATCCGCGCGGTGCAGGTGGGCGGGCCGCTGGGCTCCTATCTGCCCGAGTCGCAGTTCGACACCCCGCTCGATTACGAAGCCTTCTCCAGCATCTGGGCCGTACTCGGCCACGGCGGCATCGTCGCCTTCGACGACACGGTGGACATGGCGCACATGGCCCGCTACGCGATGGAATTCTGCGCCATCGAATCCTGCGGCAAGTGCACGCCGTGCCGTATCGGCTCCACCCGCGGCGTCGAGGTTATGGACAAGATCATCAAAGGCCAGGATCACGCGGCGAATATCCAGCTGCTGCGCGATTTGTCCGACACCATGCTCAACGCTTCGCTGTGTGCCTTGGGCGGCATGACGCCTTACCCGGTGCTGTCGGCGCTCAACCATTTCCCGCAAGATTTCGGCCTGCAAAAAACGCAGCAAGCCGCATAAAGTAAGGACTCAGATCATGGCATGCAATTGTGGCAACGGCGGTTGCGGCACCGATTACGGCACCCCGGCGCGGGTATCCGAGAAACTGGTCACGCTGGAGATCGACGGCATCGAGGTGACGGTGCCCGAAGGCACCTCGCTGATGCGCGCCGCCGCCGAAGTCGGCGTGCAGATTCCCAAATTATGCGCGACCGACAGCCTGGAGCCGTTCGGCTCCTGCCGCTTGTGCATCGTCGAGGTGGAAGGGCGGCGCGGCTACCCGGCTTCCTGCACCACGCTGGCCGACAACGGCCTGAAAGTCAGCACGCAGACGCCCAAGCTCGCGGAAATCCGCCGCGGCATCATGGAGCTGTACATTTCCGACCACCCGCTCGACTGCCTCACCTGCGCCGCCAACGGCAACTGCGAACTGCAGGACATGGCGGGCGCGGTGGGCCTGCGCGAGGTGCGCTACGGCTACGAAGGAGAAAACCATCTCAAGGCCGTCAAGGACGAGTCCAATCCCTACTTCAGCTATGATTCCGCCAAGTGCATCGTCTGCAACCGCTGCGTGCGGGCCTGCGAGGAAACACAGGGCACGTTCGCATTGACGATCGACGGCCGCGGCTTCGAATCGCGCGTGTCGCCGGGACAGATGGAAAACTTCATGGACTCCGAGTGCGTTTCCTGTGGCGCCTGCGTGCAAGCCTGCCCGACCGCCACGCTGATGGAAAAATCCATCACGCTGCATGGCCAGCCCGAGCATTCCGTGATCACCACCTGCGCCTACTGCGGCGTCGGCTGTTCGTTCAAGGCCGAGATGAAGGGCAACCAGGTCGTCAGCATGGCGCCCAACAAGGACGGCCATGCCAATCACGGCCATAGCTGCGTCAAGGGCCGCTTCGCCTGGGGCTATGCAACGCATTCTGATCGGATCACCACACCGATGATCCGCGACAACATCAGCGATCCATGGCGCGAAGTGAGCTGGGAAGAAGCGGTGGCCTATGCCGCCAAGCGCCTCAGGGAAATCCAGGCCAAATATGGCAAGGATGCCGTGGGCGGCATTACCTCGTCGCGCTGTACCAACGAGGAAACCTATCTGGTGCAGAAACTGGTGCGCGCCGCCTTCGGCAACAACAACGTCGACACCTGCGCCCGCGTCTGCCACTCGCCGACCGGCTACGGGTTGAAGCAAACGCTGGGCGAATCCGCCGGCACGCAGACCTTCGATTCCGTGATGCACGCCGATGTCATCCTGGTCATCGGCGCCAATCCGACCGACGGTCATCCGGTATTCGGCTCGCAAATGAAGCGCCGGCTGCGCGAAGGCGCCAGGCTGATTGTCGTTGACCCGCGCGCCATCGACCTCGTGAAATCGCCGCACGTCCAGGCCGATTACCATCTCAAGCTGCGTCCCGGCACCAATGTCGCGGTGGCGAATGCACTGGCGCACGTGATCGTCACCGAAAACCTGACCGACGAGGCGTTCGTCGCCGGGCGCTGCGAAGCCCAGGCCTATGCGGACTGGAAAGAGTTCGTCGCCCGCCCCGAGAATTCTCCCGAAGCGCTGGAAGCCGCCAGCGGCGTGCCCGCCCAGCTGGTACGGGAAGCCGCACGGCTGTACGCCACCGGCGGCAATGCGGCGATTTATTACGGCCTCGGCGTGACCGAGCACAGCCAGGGCTCCACCATGGTGCTCGCCATCGCCAACCTGGCTATGGCTACCGGCAATATCGGCCGCGAAGGCGTGGGCGTCAACCCGCTGCGCGGCCAGAACAACGTGCAGGGCTCGTGCGACATGGGTTCGTTCCCGCATGAGTTCCCCGGCTATCGCCATGTATCGGACGACGCTGCGCGCGGCCTGTTCGAGAGCGCCTGGGGCGTCAAGCTGGATAACGAGCCGGGGCTGCGCATTCCCAACATGTTCGAGGCCGCGCTGGACGGCAGCTACAAGGGGCTTTACGTCGAGGGCGAGGATATTGCCCAGTCCGACCCCAATACCCAGCACGTCACCGCGGCGCTGGAAGCGATGGAGTGCGTGGTAGTGCAGGACCTGTTCCTCAACGAAACGGCGAAGTTCGCGCATGTGTTCCTGCCGGGCTCGTCATTCCTCGAAAAGAACGGCACCTTCACCAACGCCGAACGCCGTATTTCGCCGGTGCGCAAGGTGATGCCGCCGTTGGCCGGCAAGGAGGACTGGGAAATTACCCAAATGTTATCCAATGCGCTGGGCTACCCGATGCACTACAGCCATCCGTCGGAAATCATGGACGAGATCGCGCGCCTGACGCCGACTTTCCACGGCGTCAGCTATGCCAAGATCGAGCAGATGGGCAGCGTGCAGTGGCCGTGCAACGAAGAGGCGCCGCAAGGCACGCCCATCATGCACATCGAGGAATTCGTGCGCGGCAAGGGTAAGTTCTTCGTGACCCGCTATGTGCCGACCGACGAAAAGGTCACGCAGAAATTCCCGCTCATCCTCACCACCGGGCGCATCCTCTCGCATTACAACGTCGGCGCGCAGACCCGCCGCACCGCCAATACCGCCTGGCACCCGGAAGACGTGCTGGAAATCCATCCGCACGACGCCGAGGAACGCGGCATCAAGGACGGCGACTGGGTCGGCATCCAGAGCCGGGCCGGGGAGACGGTGCTGCACGCCAGGATCACCGAGCGCATGCAGCCGGGCGTGGTGTACACCACGTTCCACCACCCGTTCTCGGGCGCCAACGTCATCACCACGGACAATTCCGACTGGGCGACCAATTGCCCGGAATACAAGGTGACGGCGGTGCAGGTAATGAAAGTGACGCAGCCTTCGGAATGGCAGCAGCGCTACCGCCAGTTCAGCGAGAAGCAGCAGGAGCTGCTGCAGCAACGTGAAATGATGAAGGCACAATAAATGGAAGCGGTGCCGCTTTCATATGGTCTGCCTGAGGAAGTCGAGGTCGCCAGCTACCACACTCGTGCCGTCGAACGCTGGGGGAATAACGGCACGCTTATCCACGCCATCGATCAAGTGGCCGAGGAAGTTCCGGTTGCCATGGTGTACAACGGAATTTCGCATGCCGTGATGCTGGCGACCCCAATGAGCCTGGAACAATTCGGCCTGGGTTTTAGCCTGTCCGAGGGTATTCTGCACAGCCGGCGCGAACTTTACGACATGGAAGTGGTGAAGCGCAAAGACGGTATCGAACTGCAAATGACCATTTCCCAGGAACGCTTCGTCGAACTCAAGCAGCGGCGACGCAATCTTGCCGGGCGCACCGGTTGCGGCCTGTGTGGCGCGGAGAGCCTGCAGCAGGTGCTGCGCCATCCCAAGCCGGTGGCGTGCGACAGGCGCTTTGGGCCTGAGGTCGTTCATACCGCATTGCGCCGCTTGTCGCAAATGCAGTCGTTGCAAACGCTCACCGGGGCTGTGCATGCTGCAGTCTGGGTGACGGCGAATGGCTCGATTGCCTATATTGAGGAAGATATCGGCCGCCATAACGCACTGGATAAGTTAATCGGCACGCTGGCAAAAAATAGCGTCGACCTCAAACAGGGATTCGCGATTGTGACCAGCCGGGCCAGCTATGAAATGGTGCAAAAGGCGGCAACTATCGGGATCCCCATGATGGTGGCAGTCTCCGCTCCAACCTGCCTGGCCATCGACATGGCGCAACGCGCCGGCCTGACACTCGTCGGGTTTGCTCGCGGTGGCGGCCACGTCATTTATACCCATTCACAAAGATTCGTTGATCAGCAGAAACCATCATGAATATTCGGCACCTCGTCAAAATGGCGAACCAGATCGGGCAGTTTTTTGAAGATGAACCCGACCAAGGGCAGGCAATCAAGGATGTCGCATTGCATCTGAAACGCTTTTGGGATCTGAAAATGCGCCAGGCGATTGTCAGCCATGTCAACAACGGCGGCGAGGGGCTTCTTCCGATTGTCATGGAAGCCGTCATCGACTATCAGGAATTACTGGCCTAGACTCCCGGGAACAATGGTGCAGGTTTTATATCGCCGTGCCGAGGATGCCAAGCTTATTGCATCGCTCCCAAGCCTCATTTGCCCGGTTTGACTATTACCGAGCAAGTCATTCCGGCGACAACAGTCATGTCCTTGGGCACTTGATCCAGACGTACGCGCACCGGCACTCGTTGAGCCAGCCGTACCCAGTTGAAGCTGGGATTGACGTTCGCCAGCAGCTTAACGTCAGTTGGGTTGTCGCGGTCGGTAATGCCGCGCGCGATGCTTTCCACATGGCCTTGCAGCACCCGGTCGGAGCCTAGCAGATGGATTTCCGCAGCGTCGCCGACATGTATCAGCGCCAGCTTGTGCTCTTCAAAATAGCCATAGACCCAGAATGAGTTTTTGTCGATCACTGCCAGTTTGGCCCCGCCCACCTGGGCATAGTCGCCGGGGCGGACCAGCAGGTTGGAGACCCAGCCATCGACCGGCGAACGCACCACGGTGCGCTCCACGTTCAGCCTGGCCTGATCGCGCTGGGCCACGGCAGCTTCGTATTCCGCTTTTGCGCTGGCGGCGATCAGGTCGGTATCTTCGCGGTTTTCGCGCGAGATCACCTGGTCGTCCAGGGCGGCGCGGCGGGCCGCCTGGGAGCGCTTCATTTCCAGCATGATCTTGCGCTGATCCATCAAGGCCTGGGTCTGCGCCAGGGCATGACGATAATGTTCGGCATCGATGCGGAACAATAGATCGCCGCGATGCACGAACTGGTTGTCGCCAACCGCTACTGCGGTGACCAGCCCGGCAACATCGGGCGCGACATTGACCACATCCGCGCGCACCCGACCATCGCGCGTCCATGGCGAATCCATGTAACGCACCCAGAGCATGCGGCCGAGAATAATAGCCAGTGCGACCAATGCCAGAGTGATCGAAATGCGCAGCAGCCGTTTGATGAGTTCTTTCATGTTGAAGTCCTAGTCAGTAAATCCAGAGTCCGCACGCCGCAAACAGGGAGGCGAATACGGCCAGGCGGAACAATGCGGGATACCAGATGTGCCGGTAAATGCCATAGCGGACAAACAACCAGTCCAGCGCCAGCCATACGCAGGCAGCGGCCAGAAAAGCGAACAGCAGTGCCGGAACCAGCGCGTCAAACAATGCAACTTCACGTGGCATGATCAGGCCTCCCCGGCCGGGGTTAAAGGCGCGACCGATGTCAGCACGGATTCTTCGTCCAGCAAGGCGCTGCGGATAAAGTGCAGCATGGTGAGCAATTGATGGCGAGAGGATGCCGCCGCGTACTGCCCTTTATCCGTGATGACTGCCATGGCCGTTTCAATCGCCGAGATCGCGGCCCGGCGATTCCGCGTGGAAGGCGAAGCGTAGAGCAGGGCGATGGTGTCCAGGCTGGCCGTCAGTTTGCTGGATACCCCGGCATGATCGATTTCATTTAACTGTTCGCGCAACGCAATCACGGCATGACCGATTTCGAGGGTGGAAAGCAGCCAGTCGGCCACTTCCTGATCCTGATCATCCGCGATGCGCTGCGTGCTGCCGGTACGCTGCACCAGGTCGCGTGCAGCAGTCTCGAGGCGGGCGCGGCGCAGCGGCAGCGGCTCGCGGCATGCGGCCACCACCAGCCCGCGCAATGCCCTGGCAATGCGTTTGCGAGACCAGCGGCTGTTGCTGAGATCGATCAATCCATACATCACGCCCGACATCAGGACGGCGATGATGTCGGCGATGGCGTCGTTCATGAAGGTGATAGGGTTGGCGCTATAAGCGCTATTGAAGCCGATATGCGATAAGAAGATGATGAATGTGCTGCCGCCCAGGACGGCGATGGCCGGCCGCGTCGTCATCCAGGCAACGACCGCGAGGGCTGGCGTCAACGTCAGGGCGAGCATCAGGAACCCCTGCACTTGCGGCAGCATCTGGAAGTTGTAGAAATAAGCCAGCACGGTGCCGATCACTGCGCCGCCGATGAATTGCTTGATGGTGCGGTGGGGAGAGGGCGCAGTGGCAAACAAGGTACTGGTAACGACACCTATCGTAATGGCTTCGATACCCGACCGCCAATCGGTAAAAATCCACAGCGACGTCATCACCGCCAACGCCAGCGCGCCACGCATCCCAGCCAAGGCGACGGCCAGCGGATCGAAATGAGATTCCAGGTGCAGCGGATACTCCGCTGCCGCGCCTGCGCGCGATCGGCCAAGGCCGCTTGCGAGCGACGCATAAGTGCCGGCATAGGCATACAGTTCGTCGGCAAAGCGCTGCAGCAATTCGCCCCCGGTATCGAAATCCAGGTGTTCGGCTGGGGTCAGGCCATGCGGCAACCGGGCCCGCGCCGCCGCGAGCCTCTGCTCAAAGGCGTCGCGAAACGTCTTGAGTTTTCCGGTGATTTGCTGCGCTTCCTGTTCCGTCCTTGCGCTGCGCCCATCGATGGAAATGGCTTCGCCAATGGATTGATAAATCTCGAGTAATGCGGTACTGACCTCGGGATGCCCGCTGGCGCGCTGCCGGCGCAACAGTTGCTCCAGGGCGTGATAGCTGGTCGAAACCTCCATGAACTCGGCATTCAGCAGGCCCAGACGCAAGCGCTGGGCGCGCGAATGGTCGTTTTCCAGCATGGTGGAAACGCGGAACGATTCCAGGCTGAAAATATCCCCGACAAACCGCAGCAGCGCCGGCTTTGATGTCGCAGCATCAGCCGATGCGAAAGAAACGGAGCGCAACAGGTCGGAAAAATCGCTGAAGCGGCGGCGCACCGTTGCCAGCATCATATCCCACATGCGCTGCGGAAAGACCAGATCGCTGACCAGGGTGGCGGAGAGCAAACCGATCAGGATTTCCGAAATGCGAGTGACGCCGATATTGAACGTCTGATCGGGACTGATCGTCGCCGGCAAGCCTACGATGCACAGCGTGTAGCCGGCAAGCACGAAGGCATAGGACTGGTGGTTGCGGAACACCATGGAGCCGGCCGTACAGAGCCCGATCCATATTGCCATGCAGAGCAGAAACAGCACCCGTTCCTGCGCGAACATACTCACCAGCACGAAGGACACGGCAATGCCCACCAGCGTTCCCAGCAGGCGATAGATACTCTTGGTAAACACCATGCCTGAGCGTGGCTGCATGACGATGGTCACCGTCAGCATTGCGGTACGCGGCTGGTCGAGCTCGAAGCGCAGCGAAAGCCATAGCGCCAGCAGGCAGGCGAGTACCACCTTGAGGATGTAGCCGATGGTGATGGCATCTGTTTCCCACCAGTCCCGCAGCGCCGACTGCAACATCACCAGCGCACGGCTCCTGCGGCTGCGCGCCAAAAACAAGGTGGACGTCATTAATGCGGCCGATCCGTAGCGGTTGCGTTTTGTGCCGGCGACGTGTCCATCGTTCCGCCCCCCAGTGCGCGCATGAGGCCGGTATAGGCATCAAATCGCACCGCCTGTAGCTGGGCAACGATTTCCTGCTGGCGCAATACGGAGCTTTGTATATCGAGCACATGCTGATAGTTGCTGATCCCTGCGCGATAGCTCGCCTCGGCCAGCATGCGGGCCTTGCGCGCCAATGCGAGCGCATTTTCGGCCTCGGCACGCTGCTTGGCATTGGATTGAAGCACCACTAGCTGGTCGGAAACGTCCTGTAGCGCATGAACCAGTACGCTATTGTAGTTTTCCACGGCAATGTCATAGATGGCGGTTTTTGCCGAAAGGTTGCCGCGCCGGCGCCCCCCATCGAAAATAGGCAGCGAAAGGGCGGGGCCGACCCCGGCGATCGACGCCGCATTGCTGATGAGCTGGCCGAAGCCAAGCGCCTGAAAACCGATGAATGCCAGCAAATTGATATTGGGGTAGAACGCAGCCTTGGCGCCGTCGATATCCTGCTGTGCCGCTTCCGCGCGCCAGCGGTAAGCCTGCACATCCGGGCGGCGACTCACCAGATTGGCCGGCAATTGATCCGGCAGGCCAATCGGTGCGTCCAGCATCAGCGCCGGGCGCTTGATATGCTCGCCGGCACCCGGTCCCTGGCCGGAAAGGGCAGCCAGCTGATTGCGCAGCAAGGCAATGTGCGCATTGACCACTTCGAGCTGCGCGCGTGCCATCGGCAATTGCGTTTCCACCTCGCTGACCTCCATTTCCGTACCGATTCCGGCGGCCAGGCCGCGGCGCGCGATTGCGACGCGTTGCCCGATCTGAGCCAGGCGTTCCTCCGCCACGTCTCGCAGCGTGTATTCCATTGCCATTTCGACGTAGCTGCGCACGATGGCGGCGATCAGTTCCAGCTTGACCTGCTGCACCTCGACGGCGACTGCCCGGCTTTCATCCACCGAGGCGCGCCAAATGCTTTCCTGACGCCCCCACAGGTCAAGATCGTAAGCAAGCGATACGGTGGCCTTGTTGTTCCAGTCGAAATTGCCGCCCCAGGGCGGAGGGATGAACTGCAGTGCGGTAAAGCGTTCGCGGGCAACCGACAGGTCGGCGCCAATGTTGGGCGTGGTTTCGGCGTGCATGCTGTCGGCATAGGCCCGCGACAATGCGACGCGGGCCTGAGCCAGGCGCAGCGTCGGGCTGCCGGCAATGGTCTTGGCGATCAAGGCATTCAGCTGCGGGTCGCGATAGGCGGTCCACCAATCCTCATTCGGCCAGGCGATTGCGGGCGCCTTCGCGATGCTTGCCCCGGCATCGAGCTGGTTGGCGCCGATGGTTTGTGCTTTTGGCTCGATGCCTTTCATGCTGACGCACCCCGCTTGCAGAATCAGCAAAGCAGAAGCCGCGGCGAATTTTACCCATAGCCCCTGATCTGCCGTCGCCATATTGGGGTGATACCTGTTTAAAACCCGCATGGTTTTGTTTGGCTCCTAACTAAATGGATAAATTTTTTGGCGCTCACTTCATCACGCCGACGTTTGCGGCCAACGTTTTGGCGCTGCTAACCATCGCAGTGCGCTGGTCTTTGGTAAGGATGGACATCAGGGCTTTCACTTTTCTGTGATAATCCGGCATCACTTCGTCCAGCTTCTGTTGTCCGGCCGGTGTCAGCTTGATCGAGATCTTCCGGCGGTCGGCGGCATCCAGCAGGCGAACCACCAATCCTTCCCGTTCCAGTCCATCGATGAATCCGGTCATGGTTGCCTTGGTGACGCCGGCTTTCTCGGCAAGCTCCGTGGGTGAAGATATCAGGTCGTCCTCGCGCATCAACAGTACGAGCACCCACCATCTTCCCTGCAGCAGGCCATGCCGAGCCAGCAATTTGTCGAGAGCGTCGGAAATATCTGACGAAGCCCGCAATAAATTGACAAAATCCGAGATTGCCTCGATGTCTGCGTCCGGATATCGCGACACAAACTTCTTAAGGCTCTTTGAGGTTGGAAGTTCTTTGAGTAAAAGCATCGTACGGATCATTATAGTATGGTTCCATACATTTGCAAGGTAAATTTTATGCCTGGTCCTGGCCCAAGCTCCGCAGGAGATATTCTCGTAACTGCTCATGGTCAGATTTCAAGGTGTCTGCGGCTAAACAGCTTTCACGCTTGTCAGCATTGATCGGCTCATTTATAGTACCAACCAGTTTGTGGGAGAGAACGGGGCTTTCCAGGCCCGTCGCCGAAGGCGTAAACACCCGTAACCGCTCAGGCAAAACGGACCGCAAATGTCGAACACTCTGGAGAGCGATGGCTGAGAACCGGATTCCGGCCGTCCACCGAAGGGGCAAGCGTAGCGCTAACGCTGCGTAATCTCTCAGGTATCAAGGACAGGGGGGTGAGTCGTCTCGACTCACCCCTTTTTTATTTTCCGGCACAAGGAATTTGCATGCAGAAAACTGTCCTCAACGAGGCCCATCGCGCACTCGGCGCGAAGATGGTCGATTTTGGCGGCTGGGATATGCCGCTGCATTACGGCTCGCAGATCGAGGAGCATCACGCGGTGCGGCGCGACTGCGGCATGTTCGACGTTTCGCACATGTGCGCGGTGGATATCGCCGGGGCGGACGCCAAGGCTTTTTTGCGGCGCTTGCTGGCGAATAATATCGACAAGCTCAAACAGCCCGGCAAGGCGTTTTACAGCGTCATGCTCAACGCCAAGGGCGGAGTGGTGGATGACCTCATCGTCTATCACCTCGACGACACGCATTTCCGCATCGTGATCAACGCCGGCACGACGGACAAAGACCTGGCCTGGATGGCCTCCCGCTTGATCGACTGGAAACTGGACGCCAATATCGCGCCGCGCCGCGACCTGGCGATGATCGCGGTGCAAGGGCCGAATGCGCGCGAGAAGGTGTGGAAAGCGCTGCCGGAAGCGCGTGCGGCCAGCGCGGAAATCGGCCATTTTTTTGCGGTGCAGGCAGGCGACTTCTTTATCGCCCGCACCGGCTATACCGGCGAGGATGGCTTCGAGATCGGCATGCCCGCCGACCGGGCCGAGGCGGTGTGGCAGGCGCTGCTCGATGCCGGGGTGGCGCCCAGCGGTCTGGGCGCGCGGGATACCTTGCGGCTGGAAGCCGGCATGAATCTTTACGGACAGGACATGGACGAGGCCACGTCCCCGCTCGACGCCGGGCTGGGGTGGACGGTAGACCTGGTCGCGGCGCGCGATTTTTTCGGCAAGGCGGCGCTGCAACAGCACGGCCAGCAGCGGCAACTGTGCGGTATCGTGCTGCTGGGCAAGGGCGTGTTGCGCGGGCATCAAAAAGTAATGACGCCGCAGGGCGAGGGCGAAATCAGCAGTGGGACGTTTTCGCCTACCATGCAGCAATCCATTGGTTTAGCTCGCTTGCCTATGGGCGTGACTTTTGGCAATACTGTGCAAGTTGAAATCCGCGATAAGCTTCATGCGGCCAAGGTGGTCAGGACGCCGTTCGTGCGCTTTGGCAAAGTACTGGTTAATTTTTAGGAGATTTTTATGAATATCCCCGCCGAGCTGCGCTATACCCAAACCCACGAATGGGTACGCCTGGAAGACGACGGCAGTTTTACCGTCGGCATCACCAACCACGCGCAGGAATTGCTGGGCGATCTGGTGTTCATCGAACTGCCCGAAATCGGCAACAGCTGCAAGGCGGGCGCGCAGGTTGCGGTGGTCGAGTCGGTAAAGGCCGCTTCCGACATTTATGCACCGGCCGCCGGCAGCGTGATTGCGGTGAACCAGGCCGCAGCGGACGCGCCGGAGAGCGTCAACGCGGATGCCTATACCGCCTGGCTGTTCCGCCTCAAGCCCGACAATGCCAGCGATTACGAAGCGCTGCTGGATGCCGCCGGGTACCAGCAGGCCATCGAAGGTTGATTCGGATCCACATATGCTGCCATTATCGTCACTGGAACAACGCGATGAATTCATTTCCCGCCATATCGGCCCGGACGACGCCGAAATTTCGGCGATGCTGGCGGCCATAGGCGCAGATAGCCTGGAACAGCTGATCGACCAGACCGTGCCGGCGGCGATCAGGCTGCCTGACGATCTGCCGCTGCCTGCGCCACAGCGCGAGTACGAAGCGCTGGCTGCGTTGAAAAAGGTGGCGGCCAAGAACCGCGCCAACAAATCGCTGATCGGCATGGGTTATGCCGATACGCACACCCCTGCCGTTATCCTGCGCAATCTGCTGGAAAACCCCGGCTGGTACACCGCCTACACGCCTTACCAGGCCGAGATCGCGCAGGGCAGGCTGGAAGCGCTGCTCAACTACCAGCAGATGGTGATCGACCTCACCGGCTTGCCGCTCGCCAATGCCTCGCTGCTGGACGAGGCGACCGCTGCCGCCGAGGCGATGGCGATGGCGCGGCGCATCGGCAAGGTCGATTCCAACCGGTTTTTCGTCGATATGGGCTGCTTTCCGCAGACCGTCGATGTATTGAAAACCCGCGCCGAATATTTCGGCTTCGAACTGGTGTTCGGCAAACCTGAGCAGGCTGCGCATCAAGGGGTATTCGGGGCGCTGCTGCAATACCCCAACGATGCCGGCGAGGTGGCCGATCTCGGCCCCGCCATCGCCGCGATCAGAGCGCAGGGCGGCGTCGCCGCGGTGGCGAGCGACCTGATGGCGCTGGTGCTGCTGAAATCTCCGGGAGAGATGGGTGCCGACATCGCGCTCGGTTCATCCCAAAGATTCGGCGTGCCGTTAGGGTTCGGCGGCCCGCATGCGGCTTTCTTCGCGACGCGCGACGAACACAAGCGCAACGTGCCCGGACGCATCATCGGCGTATCGATCGACGCTCGCGGCAAAAAAGCGCTGCGCATGGCGTTGCAGACGCGCGAGCAGCATATCCGCCGCGAAAAGGCCAACTCCAACATCTGCACTTCACAGGTTTTATTGGCAAACATTGCCGGCATGTATGCCGTCTATCACGGGCCGCAGGGCCTGCGGACGATAGCGCGGCGCATCCACCGGCTGGCCTGCATCCTGGCCGAAGGCTTGCGGCAGGGCGGGGTGGAGCTGCGCACGCGGCAGTTTTTCGATGTCTTGCAGATCGGCCTGGGCAGCCGTGCCGAGGCCGTTTATCAGGCGGCGCTGGCCGCCGGCTACAACCTGCGCCGGGTGTCGCACGACGTGCTGGGCATCGCGCTCAATGAAAAAACCTCGCGCGAGGATGTCGCCAAACTGCTGGAGCTGATTTGCGGCCGGGCGTTCGATATTGATGCGCTGGATGTCCAGGCTGCGCAGCACAGCCCGATTGCCGACCTGCTGCGTACCGACCCCATCCTCACCCATCCGGTATTCAACACCCACCATTCCGAACACGAGATGTTGCGCTATTTACGGAAATTGCAGGGTCGCGACCTGGCGCTGGACCATTCGATGATCTCGCTGGGTTCGTGCACGATGAAGCTCAATGCCGCAGCCGAGATGCTGCCGGTTACCTGGCCGGAATTCGGCGACATCCATCCGTTCGCGCCGGCGGAACAGACGGCGGGCTACCTGGAAATGATCTGCGACCTGGAAAGCAGCCTGAAAGCCATCACCGGCTTCGACGTGATCTCTTTGCAGCCCAATTCCGGCGCGCAGGGCGAATATGCCGGGCTGGTGGCGATCCGGCGCTATCACGCCTCGCGCAACGAAGCGCAGCGCGACGTCTGCCTGATCCCGACTTCGGCGCACGGCACCAACCCGGCCAGCGCGCAGATGTGCGGGCTGGAAGTGGTCGCGGTGGCTTGCGACGGGCAAGGCAACGTAGACGTGGCCGACCTCGCAGCCAAGGCGGCAGCGCATGCTGCAAACCTGGCCTGCCTGATGGTGACATATCCCTCCACCCATGGCGTGTTCGAGGAGGGCATCCGCGACATCTGCGACATCGTGCACCGCTTTGGTGGCCAGGTGTACATGGACGGCGCCAACCTCAACGCGCAGGTCGGGCTTACAAGTCCGGGTTTCATCGGCGCCGACGTCAGTCACATGAATTTACACAAGACCTTTTGCGTCCCGCACGGCGGCGGGGGCCCCGGCATGGGGCCTATCGGTTTGAAAGCGCACCTGGCGCCGTTCATGCCCGGCCATATCCTGGAATATTCAAACAAAAGCCAGAGTGCGGTTTCGGCGGCGCGCTGGGGCTCGGCCTCCATCCTGCCGATCGCGTGGATGTATATCGCGATGATGGGCGGCAGCGGGTTGAAGCGCGCCACCCAGGTCGCTATCCTCAACGCCAACTACATCGCCGAGCGGCTTGAAAACGACTATCCGGTGCTGTACATCGGCAAGAACGGCCGCGTCGCGCATGAATGCATCATCGACATCCGCCCGCTTAAAGCGGCGACAGGCATCACCGAAACCGACATCGCCAAGCGTCTGATGGACTACGGCTTTCACGCGCCCACGGTGAGCTTCCCGGTGCCCGGCACGATGATGGTGGAGCCGACCGAGTCCGAAACCAAGGCCGAACTCGACCGTTTTATTGCTGCGATGGCGGCGATCCGCGAGGAAATCCGTCAGGTGGAAACCGGCGTCTGGCCGGCCGACAACAATCCCCTCAAGCATGCCCCGCATACCCAGGCCGATCTGGCCGAGTCGGAATGGGACCGTCCCTACAGCCGGCAGCAGGCCGTATTCCCGCTGCCCTGGGTGGCCGAAAACAAGTTCTGGCCGACAGTGAACCGCATCGACGACGTCTACGGCGACCGCAACCTGTTCTGCGCCTGCGTGCCGATGGACGAGTACATGGCCCCTGATTCCGTGTGATGAACTAATCCTAAAGGATGATCGGGGATAGTACTTTAAGGGGATATAAGACCTGGAGGAAATAAGATAGTCTTGGGCTACATGCACTGTTTCAGGTAAAGCCATGAGCCGCCCATTACCAGCCACCGCATGGCTGAGCTATTTCCCTTTTGGATACCGTATCGGGCTGGTGGGGGTGATGGTGACCCTGCCGTTTCTCGCTTCGCTTTTTACCGCACTGACCGGCATGCCATTGAAGGCGGTGACTTTGCTGTCATCCACCTTGATGATCCTGCTTGCCTGGTATCTTTTGGCTGCATTGTACCGTTCGTTGCGGTTGTTGTTCGGTGAAATGCGAGGAACGCTGTCTCAGATTGCCGAAGGGGATTTCAGCGCGCGGATGTCGCTGACTGGCAATGATGAGGGCAAGCATCTGGCCTTGGCCTTTAACGATATGTCGCGAGAACTCGGCCGGATTATTGACGATGTGCGTGATGCAGCATCGGAAGTGGCCCATGCGTCGGGGGAGCTCAAGCGCCGTTCCGATCTGGTGGCGTCTTCTGCTGCGCAACAGGAAGATGCCGCTTCTCGGACGGCTGTTTCAGTCGAGGAGCTTGCCGTCAGCATTGATCACGTCGCCACGCAAAGCCGGGATGCCGAGCAGAATTCGCACGAAGTTAGCAATCTCTCGGCGGCCGGCATGGATGCCATCGCCCAGTCGTCGGGAGAAATCGTTGCGCTGGCCAAGACGGTGGAAGACGTTTCCTGTTTGATGGACAGACTGTCGCAAAGCTCTGCGCAAGTGACCCAGATCACTGAGTTGATTCGTGACGTTTCCGATCAAACCAATCTGCTTGCGCTTAATGCGGCGATAGAGGCGGCAAGGGCTGGTGAGCAAGGACGGGGGTTTGCCGTGGTGGCGGATGAAGTCAGGCAGCTGGCGCATCGGGCCCGCGCGTCGGCCGACGAAATCACCACGACGGTTGTCGCCATCCAAACCGAAATTCAGTGTGCGGTGCAATACATGCATACTGCCAGCGCACAGGTGCGTAGGAGTGTCGAACATGCTACTTCTGCCAATGGCATGCTTAAAAAAATCGATGGGCAAGCTGCGTCGGCGCTAGGGAGCGTTCATCAGATCGCTGCCGGTGTGAAGCAGCAGAGTACCAATAGTTCCGATATCGCGCGACACGTCGAGCAGATCGCCGAAGGCGCGCAGCAGAATAACCATGCCGCGGCAGAAACCGCCAATATGGCGACCCACCTGGCAGGACTGGCAAGCAGTATGCGCATTGTCCTGGGCGGGTTCAAGGGTTAGCCGGCCATGGTGGATTTGCAATGGTTGATGGCGATTGTGCTGGGGCTGGGTTTTGTGGGCGCTGCCGGGTTGGTGCGATACGTTTCTTACCGTGAGCGCCGCGTGACCCAGGAACGGCGGCAGGAAGGTGTCCGCCTCGGTCGTCAGCTGAAACAGCTGCTGCTGGATATCCAGCAGTGTCGCGGCATGATCAATGCGCTACTGAGCGGGGATAAAAGCTTTGCGCCCAAAGTGACGCAGAAACAGGACAGCGTTGATCGGGATATGAGTGCGCTGGATGACTGGCAGCAAGTTGCTCTGCTGAGCGCCAAACGCTGGAATGATGTGCGTTCCCAATGGAAAGATTTGCGTGCGCAGGCCGCAACCTTGCCGATAGAAACCAGTTTTGAGCGTCACAGCGGGCTCATCCGGGAAGTGCTGCGATGTATGGGCGATGTGGCTGAACGGTCCCAACTGGGCGGGGTGCATGCTGTTGATCCGGTGCTGGTCAACGTACTTTGGAACAAGCTGCCGATTGCGGCGGAATGCATCGGCCAAGCCCGCGGCATGGGGGCGAGCGTTGCGGCCAGGGGGTGTTGTTCCAGCGTCGTCCGTATCAAGCTTTGTTTTCTGGAAGAGCGTATCCGGGAAACCATGGCCTTGGTCAGCGCCGATCTTGCGGGCGCTAATTGCAGCGAGGCGGCGTCCATGGCAAAAGAATGGCAGGTTGCCAGTGGCACGGTAAGCAGTTTTCTGGATCTGCTGGAATCATCACTGCTCAAGGTAGAGCACCCTACGCTGGATGCGGAACATTATTTTGCGACCGCCACCAAGGCACTGGAGGCGGTGTTTCAAGCGTTCGATCATACGACCTCCGCGCTGGAGAACACGGCGGCAGCATAATGTCGTTGCCGCCCCGGTTCGGCGGTTTGTGACTTTTCCCGGAAAACGCGTTCCCCTAGTGTAGCGCCCGCTGCTGAATTGATCCCCTACGGTGAGATACCCGCTCCACAAGAGGCGTGTCATGGGGTAAGCTTGCGGGCATTTTCAACTCAGGTAACAGTACTTTATGGCTCAATACGTCATGTCCATGCTCCGCGTGAGCAAGGTCGTACCGCCCAAGCGGCAAATCATCAAGGATATTTCCCTCTCTTTCTTTCCCGGCGCCAAGATCGGCCTGCTCGGCCTGAACGGCTCCGGCAAGTCCACTGTGCTGCGCATCATGGCTGGCGCGGACAAGGAGTTCGAGGGCGAGGTGCAGTGGCAGCCGGGGATTTCCATCGGCTACCTGCCGCAGGAGCCGGAACTGGACCCTGCCAAGACCGTGCGCGAGGAGGTCGAGTCCGGCATGGGCGCGGTGATGGAGGCCAAGCAGAAGCTCGAGGAAATCTACGCCGCCTATGCCGAGCCGGATGCCGATTTCGACAAGCTGGCCGAGGAGCAGGCCAAGTACGAGAACATCATCGCCGCCAGCGGCGCGGACCTGGAAACCCAGCTGGAAATCGCCGCCGATGCGCTGCGGCTGCCGCCGTGGGACGCGAAGATTGCGCCTTTGTCCGGCGGCGAAAAGCGCCGCGTGGCGGTAGCCAAGCTGCTGCTGTCCAGGCCCGACATGCTGCTGCTGGATGAGCCTACCAACCACCTCGACGCGGAATCCGTCGAATGGCTGGAGCAGTTCCTGGTGCGTTTCCCCGGCACCGTGGTCGCGGTCACCCACGACCGCTACTTCCTCGACAACGCTGCCGAGTGGATTCTCGAACTGGATCGCGGCCACGGTATTCCGTGGAAGGGCAACTATTCCAGCTGGCTGGAGCAGAAGGAAGCGCGCCTGGAGCAGGAATCCAAGCAGGTCGACGCCCACATGAAGGCGATGAAGACCGAGCTGG